>JAFADT010000414.1 GCA_023424585.1 Pseudomonadota bacterium | reverse complement strand
CCCGGGTTCAACCCGCGACCACCGACGAATTCCTCCGAGGCGTGAATCAGGCGGCGTGATCGCTACGGGCCGTGTGCGTCCGGGCGATGGTGTCGGCCACGCGCAACGACATGGCGACGACGCTCAGGGTGGTGTTGACCGCGCCCGCGGAGGGCAGGAAGCAGGAGTCAGCCACGTAGAGGTTGTCCATGCCGTGGACGCGGCAGTCGGGGTCCAACACCGAAGTCGCGGGGTCCGTGCCGAAGCGCGCCGTGCCCACCGGGTGCCAGAGCGCGACGGGCGTCCGGGGCGAGAAGACCCACCTGTAACCCGCGCCCTTGAAGATCCGCACCGCGTGCTCCCGAAGCTTCCGGAAGGTCTGTACGTTCCGCCGGGGCTTGCGCATCCCGACGATGCGGTCTCCGTCGAACCGCAGCCCGGAGTCCTTGCTGGGAACGGCCTCCGTCATCAGGAAGCACACCAGGCTCCGCTGCGCGATGAACTTCACGAACGGACGCATGAAGACCGGCACGCTCTCCCAGAGCGGGAGCTGACCCGCGGCCTGGATGACGCCCAGCGGGTATGGCCAGTCCGCCGACGGTTCGTAGTAGGCGTTGATGGCAAACGTCTTCTGGTGCAGCGGAGGCACCTTCCGCAGATCCCGGATGGGAAACAGCATCCCCGCGGTGTGCCCCGCGAGGTAGCGCCCCAGACAGCCCGTGGCGTTGCCGATCCCCTGGGGATGCGCCCCATTGCGCGAGCGCCAGAGGATGAGCGGCGTCTGCGTCACGCCTGCGCACACCGCGACGACGCCAGCGTGGACCTCGTGCCGCGCGCCCTCATGCTCCAGGAGGATGCCGGTGGCGCTGCGGCCATCCGGGGTGGTGAGCACCTTGAGACACCGGGCCCGGGTGAGCAACTGGACGCGGCCCGTCAACAGGGCGGGCCGCAGCGCCGCGACCTCCGCGTCCAGCTTCGCATCGCGCTGGCAGTAGTAGCCATCGCACGTGGCGCACAACACGCACCGGCCGCCGGGCCCGTGGTCCACCGCCTTGGGGATGGACGCGACGGGTAGCCCCTGGGCGCGGATGCGCTCGACGACCTCCGCGATGTAGGGCTCGTGTGGGATGGGGCCGTGGGGAAAGGGCCCGGAGCGGGGAGGCTCCGAGGGGTCTCCTTCCGGGGAGCCACGCACCCCGTAGAGGCGCTCGGCCTGCGCGTAGTACGGCTCCAGGTCCGCGTAGGAGATGGGCCACGCGGAGGACTCCCCCGTCTCCGTGGCCGTGGCCCGGAAGTCGATCTCGCGCATGCGGTAGAGGGCCGCGCCGTAGAGCTTGGTGGAACCGCCCACGTACCTGCGCAGACCCTTGCGCTGCAATTCGCCCATGGGGATGGCGGGCACCTCCGCGCGCGCCGGATCCGGCTGGAGGAAGTCGCCTTCCTCTAGCAACAAGATACGGCATCCGTGCCGCGCCAGGCTGTAGGCCAGCGTGCTGCCCCCCGGCCCACTGCCGACAATCACCACGTCGTAGCGCTGCTGGAGCAGGCTCATGGAAGGACGCGCTCCGCGACGGGGGAGGGAGGCTCGGCACCAGGAGCGGGCCGGACGAACCGACGCGAGCGGGCCGAGGTGAGCATGGCTTCGAGGACAGCCAGGTCCCGGAGCGCCTCGTGAGGCGTGTTGCGGACCGGCTTGCCCTCGCGCACGCCAGCCCAGAATTCGTCCAATTCCTCCACCACGGCCCGCGAGCGCATGGAGAAGACGGTCCGCTGAGTGCCGCGCACCAGCTCCACCCGGCCGCGCGAGAAGAAGAGGGATCCCCGCGTGCCAACGATGTGCTTGCGCCCGCCGTGACAGTCCTCCGCCCGCCGCGCGGCACCATTCACGAGCGACCGGGCCACCCCCCAATACGTGAGGCGCTGCCGCTCCAGGGCGTAGGTGGCCGTGTAGTTGGCCACGACGCCACTGTCGAACTGGAGCGAGGCCACCAGCGTGTCCGCCGGCGGAAGCTCCGGGTCCACGCTCCGCGTGAACGCGCTGACCTCCGTGACCTCGCCCAGCATCAGCCTGAGCGCGGCCATGTCGTGCACGCCCCCATCCAGCAGGAAGCCACCGTCGTATTCCGGGGTGCGCCGCCAGTCGGTGCGGAACCAGGGCGTGGCCTTGATGGGCACCAGCACCGGGTAATGACAGACCACGGGGGCGCCAATCTCCCCGGAGGCGATGAGCTCCTTCACCTTCCATGCGGTGCGCCAGAAACGGAAGTTCTCCGCGACACACCACACCTGCCCGGGGCGGCTGGCGTGCAGTTGTATCAGCGCACGGGCTCTCTCCACGGATTCAGCGATGGGCTTCTCACTGAAGACATGCAGCCCGCGCCGCAGCGCCGCGTCAACGGCGTCGGACGCCGGGAGGATGGGCAGCGCGACGTCCACGGCCTCAAGCCCCTCTTGCGCCAGGGCTTCCTCCAGGTTCGTGAACACCTTCGCCTGGGGAGAAAAGGCCGCCGCGGCCGCCCGGGCCTTCTCCTCCGTGCGGCTGAAGACGCCGACGACGCGGAACTTCGGCCCCAGCTCACCCAGGGCCGGCGCATGGGCCCTGCGGGAAAAGCCGGCACCCAGAATCAACAATGGGATGGGGGAAGACATCTCCCTCAAGAGTCCTTTAAATTTGGAATCACAGCAACACGGCTCAAACCATGGAAAGTAGAACTCACTGTGAGCCAGCCTCCATGATAGGTTGTGGTCCTCCGACGTCTCGGTGCGCCCGAGCGAGTGTGAGGACGTCCCGGTGGAAGCCCTGTGGAATGTGGAGGGAGGCAAGATGCTTGTCGCCCGGGTCGTCATCCTGGCGGTGACGCAGCTCATCCCCCTGTTTGCCTTGCGCACCGCGGTACCCCGCCGTGAGGGCGCGGAGGCATCCCTGGGAAAGAGGGCGCACGCGCTGGTGGAGGCGCGGCGGGGAGACCCGCTGACGGTGAAGTCCCATGACCGCGCGGTGCTCCCGCTTCCCCCGGCACCCTGCCCCGTTGGCCGCGTGCGGCCGCTCGTGAGTTGCTCATGGCCAGGCTGATGCTCTTCCCCCTGCCCCACACGGGGCACCTCAACCCCTGTCTGCGGCTGGCCGACGAGCTCCAGCGGCTGGGGCACCAGGTCGTCTTCTGCTGCATGCTCGCGGCGGAGCAGGCCGTGCGTGCGGCGGGCTTCGAGTTCGTTCCCATCTTCGAGTCCAGCCTTGATCGGGACTACCTGGTCCGGGCGTCCACCCACATGGGGCGCAGCCGGGGCCTGGGCCTGCTGACCCCGCTGCGGGACAGCGTCCGCAGCCAGAACGCGATGTTCCAGGCGCTGCTGGATGGCGAGCTGGACCGCACCATCGAGCGCATCCGCCCGGACCTCATCCTCTTTGACGAGCGGTTCAAGTACGCGGGCCCGGCGGTCCATGCCTCCGGGATTCCCTTCCTGCGGCTGCACACGACGGTCCCCCTCCACTTCCGGGAGCACCTGTTCGGACAGCCCGTGCGGGGACCGACGCCGGTGATGCGGGCGCTGGCGAAGGCGATCCACGGCACGCTGGTCGGGCTGGGGATGCACGCGCGCTTCGAGTACGCCTTCGAGACGCTCCTGCGGCAGAAGAACCTGGGCACGCCGAGGAACAACCCCTTCCACGGCGTAGGAGGCGTGAACGAGCTGATGCTCTTCCCGGAGGCGTTCGCCAACATCGCGGGGACTCCTGCGGCGGCCCGCATCCACCACGTGGGGCCCTGCATCAACCAGGAGCATCGCGAGGCGCAGCCCTTTGCCTGGGAACGACTGAGGGAGGACCGCCCCCTCATCGTGTTCTCCATGGGGACCCGCGGCTATGTGTCGAAGTGGGTCCCGCCCCTGCTGAGAGCCATGGTGGACGTGGCGAAGCAACGACCGGACTGGCAGTTCGTCATGGGGACGGGCACGTCCGCGGATCCGGCCACGCTCGACGGGCGCGCGCCCAACCTCATCGTGGTGCGGTCCTTCCCTCAGTTGCCGCTGCTGCGGCGCGCTGCGGCGATGGTGACGCACGCCGGCTTCAACACGGTGAAGGAATGCATCTGGGAGGGCGTGCCCATGGTGGCCCTCCCCCTGACCCAGGACCAGCCCTTCGTGGCCCGCATCGTGGACCGGCACGGCATCGGCGTCATGGCCTCGCCTCGGAAGCTCGGAGCCCCCGGACTGCTCGCGCTGCTCGACAAGGTGCTGGGCGATCCATCGTATCAGCAGGCCGTCACCACCATGAGCGCGCGCTTCCACGAGGCGGACCGACCGGAGCCGCTGGGGGAGCTCATCCAACGAATGCTCCAGCAGCGCCGCGAGGTGGCCACCCCCACCGTCGAAGTGGCCTGAGTCACCGAGCGTGGCCCCACCCACCACCCTCTCCGAGGGGTGGGCGGGGCCCGGAGCCGCCCCATCCCGTCCGGCGCGAGTCCTCCTATGACCGCGACGTCGCCGCGAGCTGGGTGAGTGCCGCAGCGATCACCGCGGCGGGATCGTCCGGCAGCCTGGAGGAGCGCCAGGCCACGTAACCATCGGGCCGAACCAGCGAGGCTCCAGAAGGACCGAGGCCGAACGCCGCGCGAAAGTCATTCCGAAATACCGCGGCGTCCATGGGGACCGCCTGGCATGGAACCGCGGCCAGCAGCGTCTCCGTCTTCGCAAGCGCTGCGTCGGAGAGCTTTCCATCCGACACGGGCTGTAGCTGGCGCAGGCTCATCGACTTGAACGTCTCGTACTTGCTGTGCGTGGTGATCATCGGGAGGTTGGCGTCGAGGACCGCTCTCCCTTCGGCAATGGCGACGATCTGCTCGACCGGCGTGTCGAGTGTCAGCTTGTTCGTGCCGACCGTCGGCGGCGAGACGGTCGTACCGGAGCCGGTCGTGCCCTCACCGAAGTGAAGGCACTTGAGCTCGATCCCCAAGTCCTCGCTTGCTCGCGCCGCCGCAGCGCACCAGCGCTCGCTCTCCGATACCAAGACCCAGTCGCGCTGAAGGAGATCGAGCGTCGAGCGCTGCATTCCGCCGTGCGACACCCAGAGGTGAGGCGCGCGCGTGCCGGGCTGACCGGCCCACTGTTCAGGTCGCAATGCCGGTGGCAGCTCGTCGCCGGCACCGAGCACGGCCTCCGAGCGATACAGCTGGCCAAGCTCCATCGCGTCGTCATCGATGATCGCGACCGCCTTCTCCGCGTCAGTGGCCCATTTCGCGTAGTCCCGCCGCGCGAAGATCTGACCATGTCGAAGCCAAGCGATGGGGCGCCGCTCGGCGTCGTAGGTGTCGAGCAGTCTGGCCGAGGACACACCGGCGATGACGGACGCGAGCTTCCACGCGAGGTTGAACGAGTCCTCGACACCGGTGTTGGCGCCGTAGCCACCGCGCGCCGGAGGCAGGGTGTGGGCGGCGTCGCCCACGAGGAAGACGCGTCCCGATGAGAACCGGTCCGCGATGAGCGCGCTGAGCACCCACCGCCCGGTGGTGATCAGCTCGAACGCGAGGTCGGGCTTTCCGACCGCTTGAACAACCTTCTTCCGCAGCGTGGCTTCGTCGCGCTCTTCGTCGTCCGTGAACATCAGGAGCCAGCGGCCATCGCGGTAGGTCGTAAGCATCCCCTTCAAATCCGGCTGGTCGAGCTCGAACTGGCTGACACCAGACTCGAGGTACTCATCGAGCGAAGCACGAAAGAGCACGCTGCGAACGACCTGCAGGACACCGTGCCCCGCGCGACCAATGCCCAAGGCTTCGCGGATCGGGCTCGCGTGGCCGTCCGCCGCGATCAGGTAGCCCGCGCGGAGCGCCTGCTCTCGCCCGTCGCGATGCCGAAGCACAGCCGTCACGCCCGCAGCATCTTGTTCAAAGGAAATGAGCTGCGTATTGAGGCGGATATCCGCCCCGAGCTCGATGGCTCTGTCGCGAAGGATGGGCTCCAATCGATCCTGCGCGATCGCGGCCCCCGCACAAGGCGAGTAGCTCTCGGGGCGGAGCGGCTCGTTCGTGGGAGAAGGCCTGCCGGCCCCGACGAGACGGCGCAACCCGTTCGCGCGTGGCTGGGAGGCCGCAGCCTGACCTGCGTCGGGGCTCCAATCGACCTCCGCCGACCACCTTCCAGCGAGGCTCTCGACCGCGACGCGGCGCGGTCGACCGTGGCCGAACGGAATCTGTGGGATCTTGTCGCCGAGCCCGACGGCTCGAAACTGCTCGAGCGTCCTCGTGGTGAAGCCGATGGCACGCGGGTGGGGAGAGCTGCCAGGGTGCCTCTCCGCCAGCACGCACGGCACGCCACGCCACGCGAGGAACAGCGCGGCGGAGAGGCCAGCGATGCCTCCACCGACGATGAGGACGGGGGTGGATTGAGTCGATGGGGAGTGGCTTGTCATGGGTCACCCTACAGGATGCATTGAGACCAAACGCTGTTCGTCACAAGCTGTGTTCGTCGGATGTGCAAGAAGCTCGGCCTCATTCAAGGAGACGCTCACCGCTCACGCTACCGGCGCTTCTGTGCGCGCGGTGCCGCGGGCGCCGTGCGTTGGCGCGCGACGCTCGACATATGACGCGGACTCTGGAGGATGCCTGTCACGAGCACCTCGACCGCCCACGTGAATCGTTCCGTCGCAGTGCCCGCGAGGAGCTGCTCGCGGGCCGCGTGGATTCGCGGGTGCTGACGCTCTGAGACTCCCATGATGGCTCGCGCGATCGCCCCTTCGGGAGCCGCGGGATCGGTTCCGCCGGAGTGCTCCGCGACGATCGCGGTGACGTAGAGGACGAGGAGATCAACCGCCCACGCCCCCGTCGCCAGCTCGACGCCACCTTCTTCGAGGAGCGCCAAGAGCACCTCGGTAATACGAAGGGCGTTCGGTCCGATCGCCACAGTCCCGAACGCGAGCTGCGCCAGCCCTGGACTCGCGGAAAGCACACGCGCGTAGGATTCGAGGACGCCTACGAGGCGGGTGCGCCAGTCCGCCTTCGCGGAGCCGCTGACCTCGACCTTCGCGAGCGCGCGATCCAGGACGAGGGCGTACAGGGTGTCGAGATCGTCGACGTACGCATACAGCGACGCTGGCCCGGTCTCCAAGGCGGCAGCGACCTTGCGGAGACTCATGCCCTTGAGCCCATTCGAGGAGATCTGGCGCAGCGCTTCGGTCACGATGGCCTCGCGACTGAGCGGCTGCTTCACGGGGCCCCCGCGCCGGCTCGCGACATGAGGTGCTTCGAACGGGTTCGCTCTCGCCATTCTTGAATGGTATTCGTCACGAACGACGTTCGTCAAACCCACCCAAGACCGCTCTCGGCTCGGATGATTCCTGACAGCCCCTTGTCACTCCGGGTGGGTAGGTACGCCCCAGCAAGAACCCCCTGTCGTCCAGGAGAACTGTCATGAAGCTCTACTTCCACCCGCTGTCCGGAAACTCACGCCGCGTGCTGCTCGTGGCGGCCCACCTCGACGTGCCCCCTCGAACGAATCCTGGTCGACCTGACCCAGGGCGAGCAGCGCGACACGTCCCACCTGCGCCTCAACCCCAACGGGCGCGTCCCGGTCCTCGATGACGACGGCTTCCTTCTCTGGGAGTCGCGCGCCATCATCCAATACCTGGCCGAGAAGACGCCGGGGCAGACCCTTCTACCGACGGATGCCCGCGGCCGCGCCGACGTGAGCCGGTGGCTCTTCTGGTGCTCGGCCCACATGGCCCAGGCCAACACCATCCTGGTCGTGGAGAACTTCGTGAAGGCCCGGACGGGCCGTGGACCGCCGGAGCCCGCCGAGGTCGCGCGAGGCGAGGCGCTCTTCGCGCAATACGCGCAGGTCCTGGACACGCACCTCGCGGGCAAGAAGTGGGTCGCACAGGAGCGGCTGACGCTCGCGGACTTCTCCCTGGCCGCGTCGTTCGCCCTCGCCGGTCCGGCGCGCCTGCCGCTCGGGGACTACATGAACATCCAGGCCTGGCTCGCGCGTGTGCAGGAGCTGGACGCATGGAAGCGCACCACGCCGCCCATGCCGGTGCCAAACCGGACTGTTGAGACACCAGGCAGGTCGTAATCAGGGACCGCCCGGACTCCACGAAGCCGGGGCAACTTCACTCAGCCGCCACCAGTCCGCAGTCGTCGACGGTACGCGCCGGGCGTCTCACCAAGGTGGCGCTTGAACACCTTGGTGAACGCGCTCTCCGTCTCGTAACCGACATTGGCGGCGATGGCGCTGATGTCGGACCCGTCAACCGCTAGCAGCTCGGCGGCGCGGTGCATGCGCCAACGCGTGAGGTACGCGAGCGGCGCGAGCCCGAGCACCTTGGTGAAGCGCACCGCGAAGGCCGCGCGCGACATCGACGCTCCGCGCGAGCTTTCCGACGGTCCACGGCTCCCCAGGTGCCTCGTGGATGCGCTGAAAGGCGACGCCAAGCCGGGCATCGCCGATCGCTCGGAGCCATCCGACCTGACACGGGTTGCTCTTCACGCGGGAGCGCAGCGCGTGGACGAAGAGCACGTCGGCGATGCGGCTCGCGACCAGCTCGTAGCCGGGGTCCTCCGTGTGCATCTCGAACGCCATGAGGCGGAGCGTCGACTCGACGAAGCCCCCGAGGTCGAGCTCGTCGTCGTGTCGGTGCGCGCCCCCTCGCATGCGCCGCTCGTCCGCGCCGCCATCGCGGCCAGGAAGCATGTCTTCTGCGAATGGTCCGTCGGCGCCACGGCGGCGGACACGAGCGAGCTCGCCACGCTCGCCCGAGAGGCCGGCGTCCGCACCACCGCGGGGCTTCAACGCCGCCTCGCGCCGACCGTCCGCCACGCGAAGAAGCTCATCGACGGAGGCTACCTCGGCCAACTCCGCTCGGTGAACATCACCGCGGCCGTGCCGCTGCTCGGCGCGCGCCGCACCGCCTCATGGGCGTACACCGCGGACATCAAGAACGGCGCCAACGCGCTCCACACGATGACCGCCCACTTCCTCGACACCGCGCTCGCCATCGTGGGAGCGCCCGCGAGCTTCCAGGCACTCGTCACGCACCAGTTCTCGGAGGCCACCCTCGAGGAGACGGACGAGAAGATCCCCATCACGCCCCCCGATCAGCTCGCGGTCGTGGGGACGCTGCGCTCGGGCGCTGTGTTCTCCGTGCGCGTCGAGTCCGGCAAGCGCAACGGCGCCAACATCGCGTGGACGTTCACCGGCACCGGGGGCGATCTCGCGCTCGGTTCCGACCTCTCGCTCGTGGGTGCGCGCGGCGACGGTCAGCCGCTCACGCCCATTGAGGTGCCGGCCGACCCGGCGTGGCCGCGCGGTGAGCTGTCCGACGACGCCTTCCAGACCGCGCACCTCTACGCAGGCTTCGCCGCCGAGAGCCCACTCGTGCCGACCTTCGAAGACTCCGCGCACTTTCGCCGCCTGCTGGAGTCCTTCGTCGAATCGTCGACGACGGGGCGCCGGATCGAGTGGCCAGCGAGCTGAAGTCAACGTGGCGGCGTGAGGAGCGCCTGTGCCGCTCCAGAATCCGGTCGCGGCGGGGCGGTTCGGGCGACACGGCCCCGGACACCGACGTATCGCCCCAGCGCAGCCGAGTCCGTCGCGTCGCTCCGCGCAGGGCCCCACATGTGGACTGAAAAGGGCGCATCCCCGGCCGGCTCCTCCCCACGCCCGCGCCAGACCCGGCCGCTACAGCGGGGCTTCAACCAGCCGATGTTCACGGCCGTATGCCATTGAGCGCGAGGCGCAGCACCCGGCGCGCGGTGACCGGGTCACCTTCGTTGGCGACGGCGATCGAGTTCGCCAGAGTCAGCAGGTCCTCCGACGTGACGCCGGAGTGAAGCGCGCCCGCCGCTGACGCCCGGGCGACCAGGCCGCTCAACACGTCGAGCAGCATGTCGGTGCAGCAGAGCTCTTCGGCGGTGAGCCCCTCCGGGCCTGCCAGCAGCGCGGTGGCAAGCCCTCGGTGGGTCGCGGTGTAGACCGTCACCTCCTCCAGCCAGGACGCCAACTCGGCGGCGGGCTTCTTGCCCGGTTGCGCGGCGGCCCGCGCACAGAGCTGCGCGACCCCCTCGCGAAAGACCGCCTCCAACAGCGCCTGACGCGACGGAAAGTGCCGGTGCAGGGTCGCCGAGCCAACCCCCGCCCGACGCGCAATCTCCTCCAGCGACACCTGCGCACCATCTCTACCGACCAGCTCCGCGGCGACCGCGACAATCCGCTCCCGGTTGCGTCGCCCATCTGCCCGCAACGGCTTCACCTGCTCCACGGCGCATGCCTCCTCTCAAGCCTCTTCCTTGACAAACGGGGGCCTCCTCCGCATTTAAGCATGAAACAAACCGGTGGGGCCCCCCACTTATAGAGGAGTTGACCATGAGCCGTGGAGATCCCGTTCTCGTCACCGCCGCCACAGGACGCCAGGGCGGCGCCACTGCTCGGGCGCTGCTGGCCAGGGGCACCCATCCCGTGCGCGTGATGGTGCGCAACCCGGAGGCGGCGAATGCGAGGGCCCTCGCGGCCGCTGGCGCCGAGGTGGTCGTCGGGGACCTCGATCAGCCGGTGTCGTTGCGCGCCGCCTGCACCGGAGCGCGGGCAGTCTTCTCGATGCAAACCCCCATTGTCTCCGCTGCCGGTGTCGACTTCAGCAAGGAGGTCCAGCAAGGGAGGAACCTCGTCGAGGCCGCGCTTGCCGAGGGCGTCGAGACGTTCGTTCACACGGCGACGACTGGCGTTGGCGCCCATCGCGACGTCGAAGGCTGGGCGGAGGGGCGCTGGAAGGCCCACGAGACGTACTGGGAGAACAAGCTCGCCACCTGTGACCTCGTACGCACGGCGGGCTTCAAGCACTGGACCCTCATCCTGCCCGCCACCTTCATGGATCACGACATGGTGGATCCCGCCGGGTTCGTCGACGGCCGCAGGCTGCTGACGGTGGTCAAGCTCGACCGGCCTCTCGCATGGATCGCGCCAGAAGACATCGGTCTGGCAGCCGCGGCGGCGCTCACCTCACCCGAGACGTTCAACGGCGTGACGCTGGAGCTCGCGGGTGACGTGCTCACGCTTCCTCAAATCGCCGAGATCCTCTCGCGCCTCGACGGCAAGGAGTACGAGGTCCAGTCAGCCACGGTCGAGGAGGCCATCGCGGCCGGGATGCATCCTGGCGTGGCGCAGGGCCTGACCTACATGAACGTCGCCCCGCTGCTGGCGCGGCCCGAAATCGCGCGCGCCTACGGCCTCTCGCTCACGAACTTCGAGACGTGGGCGCGGCAACGTCGCGAGAGGGCCTGACCGCAACTCCTCTCGTGCCTCCCCTTTCAGTCGCGGTGCCGTCTCCGTGACCCAGGGGGAAGGTAGGTGCTCACCGATGTCGGAGCCATGCTCCGACCCCGAGCGCCAGGGGAGCCACGGACACGGCGAAGCCCAGAGCATCGACAAATCCTTCACCCACCAGCATCAGCACCAGGCCCAAGCCCGAAGCAAGCCCCAACCAGGGCTGCCATGTCTTCATACGGCCCCCGACAGCGACCTGGCACGACGGCGGTCGAAGAAGAGCCACGCGCCATTGAGGGTGATGAACAACGTCAGCAGGCTGCAGAGCGCCCAGAGAAGCTTCAAGGCCAGTCCGCCGTAGTTGCCGAAGTGCAGCGGCTCGGCGAGGAAGATGGCTTGGAGATAGGCGGGCATTTCAATCTTGCGGGCGACCTTCCCCGTGGCGGCATCCACCAATGTGACGTCCAGCAACTGCGCGTCGAGCCCCTGGCTGCCGCCCATGATGACGCCGTAGTGCCGCGGCGTGGTCAGCTCGGTGCCAGGGTAGATGACGCTCCGCACGCCCCAGCCAGGCGGCGCGGAGGCCTCCTGTGCGGCGATGATCTGCGCTGCGGATGCGGGCGGGGAGCGAACGTCCACGGGTTCGGCCTGCGCGAACTCGCGGCGCAGCTCGCTCAGGTCGGTGTACTGCCACAGGCCCAACGCCACCTGACTGAAGCCCAGCATGAAACCCGTGGCGCTCACCACTACCGCCCAGCCCAGCACCATCGCGCCGATGAAGTTGTGAAGGTCCAGCTGCGTCAGCCGCTGCCCGCGAGCCCAGCGGATGGAGCCGAACACCACCTTGCGCATGTAGGGCGCGTAGATAACGAGGCCCGAGAGCAATGAAACCGTCACCAGGAGCCCGACAAGCGCCCCCAGGAGCCGGCCTAGCGGCCCCATGAACCACTCCGCATGAAGCTCGAGCAAGACGCCAGTGAATGTCTTCGAGGGGTCCGACTCGCCCAGGCGCTTGCTGGTGCCCAGGTCATAGAAGCTCAGCTTGGCACCGTCAAAACCCGTAGCCTCAAGTGCGTTGAGGACCACCAGGAAGACACCTGGGTGGCGCTCAGGATCCAGCCCCACGCTGATGATTCGCTGGTCGGGGAAGTCGCGGGTCGCCTGGGCCAGACAGTCGGCGATGCGTGACTGGGTGGGCACACTCGCGCCAGGAACCACGCCCAACGCCGCATCGAGCTCCTCGTGAAAAATGAGCGCGATGCCCGTCACGCACAGGACGAGAAATGGCAGCGTCGCCACGATGCTCGTCCAGCGATGGAGCCACAGGTTGATCCGAAACCACCGCGACGGTCGCTGACCTCTCCCTGTCCACTCACGCATGGACCCACTCATGTCGAGGCCGAGCCTCGCTTCTCAACCATTGCGCGCGACCGTCCCGCATCCGCGGGCGCGCCATCGGGGACCAGGGCCCCCTCTTTCGAACGGCAAGCTATCGATAACGATTCTCATAGTCAACTTCACCAAGAGTGGGTGCCCACTCGAGGATGCCTGGCACGGGCCGTCGGGTTGCGAGTTGTGCCGCGCCAGAGTTCGGTCGCTGCGTCATGCGGACATCCAGGAGCTGAGCGCGCGGCCGGCGAGCCTATCCTCCGTCCCGCGCGAGCGATTGGAAGACGAAGGGATAGGTGATGGTCACCACTCCCGTGCCCCAGGGCGCACGGAAGCGGGCCTGCGACAGCTCCGTCAGGAGGCAGGACAGGAACAGCGGGTCGTTGAGCGTGGACTCGATGATGTCCGCGTCCTGGAAGGACCCCTGCGTGCCCTGCCCCACCAGCGTGAAGCGCACCACCACGCGCTGATCGCCTGCGCCACGCTCGGCCAGGGGCGCGAAGCACTTCTGGAGCCCGGGGCGGAGGTCCCGAATGGCCGTCCGGATGTCCTCCTTGCGCACCGTGGCCTCCTCGGCCACGCCCACCGCCTTGACCGGCGGCGGACCGGGCACCTCCAGGCCTCCGGACGGCGCCTCGCGAGCCACTTCACCTGACGTCCCCGCGAGGTGGGAGGCCTCGCGCTGGGCAGCCGGTGTGAGGACAGGGCGTACCACGCCTCCCCCTCCATTTGCCTGAGACGCGCGTGGAACACCCGGCGCCATGGAAGGAGCGGTCACGCGGACGGGCCTCGCCGCCTCCGTCACCGCGGGAACCTGGGGCTCCGAAGCCATCCAGCGACGAACCAGGAGCACCAAGCCCAGCGCCAGCACCACGAACAGCGGGAGGAGTTTGCGCACGCTCCCCCAGGATAGCGTCCCAGGGCCATGGGGCCAGCGTCAGGGCCAGGCTGTTCGAGGCACAGGGCCTCCCAATCCCCTGGGTGGCCCACTTCTGCCATGCCCGCGCTTCGCAGCGGGGCTTGTCGTCGTGGGGATGCGCCACGTCTCCAAGCCGCTGCCGGGTCAGCAGCTGGAGGCGCGCATGGTCGAGGTGGACGCCTCTCTCGACGCGCGCAACTCGCAGAGAACGGCCAGTCCGCCGCTGCGCGCGGAACCTGCTCGACGCACGGCCTGGGAGCGTTCGAGCGCTACAAACGGCCTCCCAGACCTGAGCATCCGCCCGGCAAGCAGTTCGACGCCGTCGCGCGCGAACTCAACGAACGCTCGCGTCAAATGCTCGCATGACCCACAACCGCCGAAACCTTCGCATCAACCATTGCGATGGCCGCCAGAGACCGTTCTTCTGTCGTATGGTCAATGTTTCGCTGGGCAAAGTCCCGAGCGCGGCGCGTGAGCAGGTCGCGGAGCCTCCACACATATCCGCACAGGAATGCGGCGCCTGGAGGGAGGGTCAAGCCAAAGCTGAGCAGAATCGTGGAGGGCCGGGCGCCCAGTGCGACTGCCACTGGAATGGATATCGCCGCCACGGCGGTAAGCCCCAGCAACACCCAATCAACGGCGCGCAGCCTTTCAAACAGTCCGACCCGAAGCGAGGCGGGGGATCGCTCTGCCAGCACGAGCAAGGGGATGAGGTCCGCACTGCCAACGCCTGCTCGCAGAGCGAGCTTCAGCTGGAACGGAAGGAACGCTGGGCCCGAAAGAAGCCGACTGGTCGGTGCGTGTGGCATGGAAGCAGGACCTTCTTTGGGCCGAAAGGAGAGTAATTCGCCAACAGCAGCGACGTCGCGAGTAGGAATATATTAACGACTCTCAAGAATGTCCATACGGACGGGTTGTGCGCGACGCAAGGCTGGAATTCTGTTTTCCCAGAAATGACTGATATTCATTTCATGATGCACAGTGGTATTTATTGCCGCGAAAATGCTTTGAGTATTCGGCTATCCAGAAGTCGACCCAAGGTCCAATTGACGCGAATGGAAAGCCCTGGTGAGGCCCTTCCATTGAGGCAGGCCTGACGCATCAGCAGGTTGCCCGCCCGCTGGGCATTGGCGAGGCCACCATCAGCCGGGCGCCGCACCGTTGGATTTCACACACAAGAGTCCTTACGCCGCGCGCATGAGCGGTTGGCCAGCATCCCACCAGGCACCAGCCGGCCCAATCTCCTAGCGGCGCTCCATCCTTGGGCGACCGGCGACTCTGGCATCATTTTCCGGGCGTGCGGTCCGCGCCAGCTCCCTGGCCAACGTCAGGCAGTACGCCTCGCGCGCGAGCGTCCGCTCATCGACGGCACGTCCCGACGTCGCGGGGCTCTCGTAGCTGCCACCAGACAGCTCGACCAGGTCGATGCCAGGCGGTGCGAGCATCTCGATGACCCTCCTGGGAACACGAGGGGCGCGAAGAGGATGGATGACATCGCAATCCTTCTTCCGTCAATCGAGGAACATGTGCACAGTGTCCACATGAACATCGGAGCAAGGTAAGCGATGTCAACATCAGCCAAGGCCGGGTACCATCACGGCGACCTGCGGGCGGCGTTGCTGGCCACCGCGATGCGGATGCTGGAGGAGGGGGAGCCGTTCTCGCTGCGCGCCGTCGCCCGCCGCGCCAACGTCTCCCCCACCGCGCCGTACCGTCACTTCGCGGACCGCGAGGCCCTCGAGTCGGCGCTGTCCACCGAGGGCTTCCGCGACCTCAAGGCCCGCCTGCTGGGGGACCGCCCCCTCCCCTCGTCGGCGTCCAAGCTCGCCGAGCTCGGGTTGAACTACGTCCACTTCGCGCTCGAGCGGCCGGCGCTGTTCCGGCTCATGTTCGGCAAGCCCTGCGACGACACGAACGACCAGCGCGTCCGAGCGGCCGCCGAGCTCCACGAGCTGCTCGCCATCGCCCTGACCCGCGTCTTCCCGGACGCCGATGTCCCCGCCCTCGCGACCGCCGCGTGGGGCCTGGTGCACGGCCTGGCGTTCCTTCACCTGGACGGCAAGCTCGCGGCCACACCTCCCGAGGACGTCGCGAAGCGGGTGCGCTCCGCGTTCGAGGCGCTCCTCTCGCTCCAGACCACTCCCTCGCCTCGACCCCGGCGACCGAAGTGAGAGTTGACAGTGCTCACATCCATCTCCAGGCTCATGTGAGCACTGCTAACATCAACCCGAGGGGCCATACAGATGCAATCGAACCGCCAGGATGTCATTGAAGTCGACCTCGGTGGCCATGTCGTCCCCGTCCCCAAGGGCGGGCTGTATGACCGATACCGGATGAAGACCGATCTCGACGAGATCGCGCGCGACCCTCGCGTCCGCGGCGTGGAGTTCTTTCGGCGGCTCCCCAAGACCGAGGTCGACTCGCCGATTGGCCCCACGCTCACGCCAAACTT
>JAFADT010000389.1 GCA_023424585.1 Pseudomonadota bacterium | reverse complement strand
CGTACGCGACGGAGGTGCTGGCGGGCATCCCGCTGCGCGTCGTGGTGGTGCTGCCCGTGATGGGCATCAGCCTGTGGGCGGCGGGCGCCGGGCGGGCGGTGCCCACGTCGCCAGGCGGCTGGGGCCTGTTCCTGCTGGGCATCGTGGGCGCGTGGCTCATCACGTTCTACCTGAACGTGCTCCTGGGCACGCTGAGCCTGTTCCTGGAGAGCAGCCAGAAGCTGATGGAAGTCTACATGGTGCTGTTCTTCGTCTGCTCCGGGTACATGTTCCCGGTGGAGTTCTTCCCCGCCGGCATGCGCACGCTCATCGAGTGGCTGCCGTTCCGCTACCAGATGGGCCTGCCGGTGGAGCTGATGACGGGGGCGCATCCGGCGAAGGAGGCGTGGGCGCTGCTCGGGGCGCAGTGGACGTGGGTGGCGGGGCTGGGCGTCGTGTCGATGTGGGTCTGGCGGCGGGGCCTGGCGCGCTTCGCGGCGTTCGGAGGGTAGGGCGGTGGTGAACGTGAAGCGCTACCTGCGCCTGCTGGGCGTGCAGCTGAAGGCCTCCGGGCTGCTGGCGTTGCAGTACCGCGCGGACTTCCTGGCGGAGGGCCTGACGTCGCTGGCGTGGACGTTCACCGCGCTGGCGCCGCTGTTCGTCGTCTTCGGCACGCGGCCCAGCATCGAGGGGTGGACGTTCCAGGAGTCCCTGCTGGTGGTGGGCTGGTTCACGCTGCTCCAGGGCGTGCTGGAGGGCGCCATCAGCCCCAGCCTCACGGGCATGGTGGAGCACATCCGCAAGGGCACGCTGGACTTCGTGCTGCTCAAGCCCGCGGACGCGCAGTTCCTGGTGTCCACGCAGCGCTTCCTGCCGTGGCGCGCGGTGAACGTGCTGTCCGGCGTGGGGCTGTTCGTCTACGCGTTCGTGTCGCTGGGGCGCTGGCCCTCGCTGCCGGGCATCTTCGCGTCGGTGGTGCTGCTCGGAACGAGCATGCTCATCCTGTACTCGATGTGGATCCTCGTGGTGAGCGCGGCCTTCTTCGTGGTGAAGGTGGACAACCTCACATACCTGTTCACGTCCATCTTCGACGCGGCCCGGTGGCCGTCCTCGGTGTTCCGGGGCTCGCTGTCGTGGGTCTTCACCTTCATCATCCCGCTGGCGCTGATGACCACCTTCCCCGCGCTCGCGCTCCTGGGCAGGCTGCCGTGGACCTGGCTCGTGGGCGCGGTGGCGGGCGCGGTGGCGTTCGCCGCGGTGGCGCGGTGGGTGTGGCTCATGTCCATCCGCCACTACACGTCCGCGAGCAGCTGACGCGGGACGCGGAAGGTCTGGTTGATAGGAATTCCGTTGTTGTCGTTCCTTCGTCTGGGTTAAGGGGCCGCCCCCCCCCGCGGCGAAAGCCGCGTCCCCCCATGAAGTGAAGGACCCCCCCTCGATGAACCGGATTCGTTTTCACGGCCTGCTGGCCGCGTTCGCGCTCGCGTCCGCGACGGCCTGTGCCCCCGAAGCACCGCCTCTCCTTGACGCTCCCGCCACCTCCGCCTCGCGGCTCGACACCTCTGGATGGAGCAGCGCCGGCGCCATGGCCTCCGTGCGCGTGGACCCCACGGCCACGCCGCTGCGCAACGGCTATGTGCTCGTCGCGGGCGGCGGGACATCCGCCGCGGAGCTGTATGACCCACGCACCGGCCGCTGGTTCTCCCTGGGCGACATGGCCACGAGCCGCCAGCGCCACACCGCGACGCTGCTCCCCTCCGGCAGGGTGCTGGTGGTGGGCGGTGGCGCGTCCGTGCTGGCCTCGCACGGCGCGGAGCTGTTCGACCCGGACACCAACGGCTGGTCCGCGGCGACGGGGCTGGACGTGCCCCGCTCCCAGCACACCGCGACGCTGCTCCCCGACGGCCGGGTGCTGGTGGTGGGCGGCGACAGCGGCTCCGGCAACGCGCTGGCCACCGCGCTGCTGTATGCCCCGGCGACGAACACGTGGTCCGCCACCGGCCGGATGGGCGCGGCCCGCCTGGGCCATGCCGCGACGCTGCTGCCGGACGGACAGGTGCTGGTGACGGGCGGCCGGGACAGCGCCAACGGGAACGTGCTCGCGACGGCGGAGCGCTATGACCCCATGACGGGCAAGTGGACGGCGGTGGGCCGCATGATCACGCAGCGCACGGGCCACACGGCGACGCTGCTCTTCTCCGGGCAGGTGCTGGTGGCGGGCGGCTTCGCGGGCAGCCTGGCCACGGACACGTCCGAGCTGTTCGACCCGGGCACCGGCACCTGGACGTCCCAGGGCGCGCTGCCGTCCCTCAGCGTCTTCCACACGGCGACGCTGCTCACCTCCGGGCAGGTGCTGGTGACGGGCGGCTCCACGGGCGGCCAGCCCTACCTGGACCGCGCCGCGCTCTACACGCCGGCCACGGGGACCTGGACGGAGACGGCGGCCATGGCCACGCGCCGCATCAGCCACGCCGCCGTGCTGCTGCCGTCGGGAG
The DNA here is from genome assembly GCA_023424585.1 of Pseudomonadota bacterium. Classification (GTDB taxonomy): domain Bacteria; phylum Myxococcota; class Myxococcia; order Myxococcales; family Myxococcaceae; genus Corallococcus. The sequence continues at coordinate 3,378 of JAFADT010000389.1, read as the reverse complement.
AGGTCCTCGTGCTGGGCGGGGTGCCCCAGGCGGGCGCGCGGACCGCGTCCGCCGAGCGCTACCGTCCCTCCGCCCTGCCCTGGAGCCCGGCCGCGAGCCTCGCCACCGCGCGCTCGCAGCTCAGCGCCAGCCGGCTGGACACGGGCGACGTGCTGGTGGCGGGAGGCGCGTCCTCCTCGGGCACCGCGCTGTCGAGCGCCGTGCTGTACGACGAGGCGACGAACGCCTGGCGGGGCGCCGCCGCGCTGGGCACCGCGCGCTTCCTGCACTCCGCCACGCCGCTGAAGGACGGCCGCGTGCTGGTGAGCGGCGGGCAGCGGGATGCCTCCACCTGGCTGTCCACCACGGAGGTCTACGTGCCCGCGACGGACACCTGGACGTCGGTGGGGAGCCTGGGGACGGGGCGGGCCCGTCACACCGCGACGCTGCTCCCGGGCACCGGCCAGGTGCTGGCGGCGGGCGGCACGTCGGGCGCGAGCACGGCCTCCACGCTCGCCAGCGCGGAGCTGTTCAACCCGGCCACGGGCACCTGGAGCCCCACGGGCGCCATGGGGCACGCGCGCACGTACCACGCGGCGGTGCCGCTGCCTTCGGGCGAGGTGCTGGTGATGGGCGGCAGCTCCACCGGCACGGACGCCATCACCGCGAGCGCGGAGCTGTATGACCCCGCCACGGGGACATGGCGGCCCACGGGGGCCATGGCGGTGGCGCGCTACGGCCACATCGCGGTGCCGCTGGGCACCGGCACCCAGGTGCTGGTGGCGGGCGGCTGGGGCGCGGATGGGCCGCTGCGGTCGGCGGAGGTCTACGACGTGGCGCTCGGCACCTGGAGGACGGTGGCGCCCATGAACATGCCGCGCTACCTGCCGCACGCCACGGCGCTGTCCACGGGCCGCGTGCTGGTGGTGACGGGGGAGGGCGGCTCGGGCCTGGGCGTGCTCGACTCGGCGGAGGTGTATGACGCCGCGATGAACGCGTGGATGCCCGCGGGCATCCAGTCCACGCGCAACACGCACCATGGCCTGGCGCTGCTGCCCTCGGGCCGCGTGCTCGTCGCGGGGGGCAGCGGGAGCGGCGGCGCGCGCGTGACCGTCGACGTGTACTCACCGGCGCCGTGAGCCGGAGGCGCGCGGGGGCGGGCACGGGCGATGCCCGCCCCGGGGCGTGCCGCGGTCAGACCCCGGCGTGCGGTGCTTCGTGGTCCGCGCCCTGGCGGACGTAGTACGCGAGGCACTCCTCCTCGCGCCCTCGCACCACGCGTCTGCCATTGAGCGGGCCGACGTGGGACGTCACCACGGTGTACTGGCCTTCGACGTCGTCCTGGTCGTAGTAGATGACCACCCAGTCACCCGTCGCGTTCTGCTGGTGCGCCAGCGCCGTGTTGGAGAACAGCGCGCGGAAGCTCCAGTCGTCCAGGTGCTCGCGCATCACCGGCAGCCAGGCCTCGCCGGTGGGGTTGAACCGCTTGGGCGCGATGCGCCGCAGCTCCCCGGCCTCCGCCCTGCGGCGGTAGTCCGCGTCCACCTTCAGCAGCAGCTCCACCGAAGGGCGCGGCACGTCCTCGCCTTCATGGGACCGGGCCCGCTCGCGCTCCCGCCGGTTGCGCCCCAACCTCGCGGCCAGCACCTCGCGCACCTGCTCCGCGCGCCGGGGACCGAAGCCCTCCACCCGCTCCAGCCGCCCGTCGTGCGCGGCCAGCTCCAGCGCCTCCAGCGTGGTGATGCCCAGCGCGTCATGGATGCGCTTCGCCAGCTCCGGCCCGATGCCCGGCACGCTGGCGAGCAGGCCCTCGGGGGACGCCTCGCCCTCCAGCCGCTGGAGCAGCTCCAGCTTCCCCGTGCGCACCAGCTCCGCGACCGCCGCCGCGATGCTCTTGCCCACGCCGGGCAGCTCCCTCAGCCCCGCCTCCCCCTCCGCCGCCAGCACCTGCGCCACCGAGTCCGGCCAGTTCGCGAGGGTCGCCGCCGCCTTGCGGTAGGCCCCCACCCGGAAGGGCATCGCGTCCTGCATGTCCAGCAGGTCCGCCACCCGCTCCAGCGCGTCCGCGATGTCGATGTTGCTCTTCCATTCGACGCCCATGGCACCTGGAAGGTAGGGGCGCCCCGGGAGGACGGCCACCCCGCGGGCCGACACCGGCGCACATGACGGCCCGCGCGGGATAAATTCCCTGCCCCGCAACCGCGCCGCGCCCGCCGGGTTGGAGTGGGCAGCAGGCAGTCACGCGAACCTTTCAAGTTGGAGGATGACGATGCGCTGGAACAAGACGGTGGCGGTGGGCGCGGCCCTGGTGCTCTCGACGGCGTGCGGTGGGGTGGATGATCAGGAGGCGGTGGAGTCCCTGCCGGACTTCGCGGGCACGTCGCTCGAGCTCAACACGGACGCGCTCGCGCAGGACGGCGCCGCGCTCGTGGCCCAGGACCTGGTGCAGGTGGAGGCGTCGCTCGACGGCCAGGGCGCCGCGATGCTGGAGGGCGCCCGCCTGGAGGTGAAGGCGCTCAACGACACGCTCCGGCAGGCGCTGGTGCCCATCGCGGACCTGGCGAAGCAGGCCGCCGCCGAGCAGCCCGGCGACGTGCGGGTGTACGGCCCCGTGGACCGTGCCAACGCCACCTTCCGGCTCTTCATCCGCAAGGGCGCGGGCCAGCGCTACCAGTGGAAGCTGGAGGCCCGCCCGCTGAACAGCGCCGACGACGTGGAGTACAAGCTGGTCGCCGCGGGCGCGCTCAAGCGCGACGGCGTGGCGCACCGCGGCCGGGGCACGCTGGCCCTCTCCCTGGACAACCTCAAGGCGGTGGCCCCGTCCTACGCGGGCCAGGGCAAGCTGATGATGTCGTTCGCCCACTTCGGCAAGGGCGGCAGCAAGTCGCTGGCCTACCGCCTGGCGGACTTCACCCCGAACCCCGCCACGCACGAGGCCGTCACCGGCGCCTTCGTGGGCCACAAGCTGGAGGCCACCGGCGTCACCCGCGTGCGCGTGCTCGGCCCGTACAACCTGCCCGGCACCGCGACCTCCGCGAAGGAGAAGGTGCTCTCGTCCGTGCGCCACATCCCCGGCACCGGCGGCCGCGCGGACGTGCGCGCCTGGGGCGGCGACATCGCGGCGAACACCTCCTACGTGGGCAGCGCCTGCTGGGACGCGCAGGAGCGGGAGCTCTATCGCGTGCTGCTCCAGTGCTCGGACTCGGGCCGCCCGGAGAGCTGCACGGAGGTGCCCGGCAGCCGCGTGGGCAACTCCCAGGCCTGCCCCGCGGTGGAGCTGCGCGGCGACGTGACGCCTCCGGAAGGCACCGGCGACGCCGTGACTCCCGAGCCCGGCAACCCCGGCGCCCCGGACGACGTCCCCACCGACGTCACCGCCGACTTCTAGGCCGTCAGGGC
>JAFADT010000333.1 GCA_023424585.1 Pseudomonadota bacterium | reverse complement strand
CTCCAGCAGGGGGACTCCATCCGTGGGCTCATCTTCAAGTCCGTCTTCGGCCTGGTGCAGCAGCACGCGGGCGCCATCGGGATGGAGAAGCTGCGCGTGGGGGAGCTGAACCACGACTACGCGGAGCTGCGCTCGTACCCGGCGCGGGAGTTCCTCACGCTGCTGTACAGCGCGGCGGACCTGCTGGAGGGCGCGCTCGGCCCCCAGGACGCGGTGTTCCACGCGTGCGGTGAGGTGAGCATCACCCGCTACTCCACCGGGCCGGGCATGCTGGTGTTCGGCATCATCTCCCGGGGCGACCCCCAGAAGCTCTTCGCGGGCGCGCAGATGGCGTACAGCGCGGCGGTGTCCTACGGCAACCGCGAGTACCTCACGACGGGGCCCAAGTCCGGCACCCTGCGCATGCGCCGGGACATGATGCCGCCCGCGTACCACGTGGGCATCCTCACCGGCTCGCTGAAGGTGTTGGGGCTGACGGGCAAGGCCACCGCGAAGCCGCAGGGCATCGACCGCGTGGACTACGAAATCGAGTGGGCCTGAAGCGGGACGCGGGGCCGCGCGTCGACAGCGCCTCGGGCGCGCCGCCGGGAGGCTCCGGCGGACCTCAGTCGACGCGGGAGTAGGTCACGTCCAGCTGCGCCACCACGCGCTCACCCACGGACGCCCAGCAGGCGAAGGTGTGGTCCGCGCCGCGCACGTGGGTGCGGTGCGCGCTGAACACCACCGTCTGACCCGCGTAGGCCAGGCTGTCCGCGGACAGCTTCACGTCCCGGGCCACGAAGCGGGCGCCGGGCGCGTGCTCCAGCGCGCGGCCCAGCGTGGTGGCCATGCGCGTCATGCCGCCCGCGACGACGGCCACCGGCATCACCGGGTGCATGGCGAAGTGGCCCTTGCACAGCTCCGGGGTGACGGTGAGCGACGAGCGCATCAGGTCGCCCTCCATCCGGAAGTCCTGGAGCTCCAGCGGCTTGCTGTACGGGTTCTGCCGCAGCTTCGCCCACTCCTCCGGGGTGCGCTGCACGGTGTCCGCGGGGCGCGGCGCGCGGCGCATCTCCTGGCGGGCCTCGCCGAACAGGCGGGTGAAGGCGGCGGCGGACAGCACGTTGTAATCCACCTCCAGCTTGAACAGCGGCGTGCCGTCCGAGTCCGACAGCAGCGTGCGCGCCGTGCAGGTGCGCTTGCCGGTGTACTCCGCCTGCGCCAGCGCCCAGAGCATGTCCGTGGCGCGCTCCTGCGGGGCCGGCTGCAGCCACTGACCGCGCGCCGCGCTGGCCAGGTAGAAGTGCTGCCCGTCCTTGGGCGCCACCAGCGCCGCGCCGCACGAGCCCAGGATGGCCAGGTGCCGGCCCGCCTCGCCCAGGCCCAGCGGCATCGCCTCCGCGTCCGTCGCCATCTGCACCGGCACGCGCGCCACCACCTCGCCCGGCAGCACCGTCACGTCCTTCAGCGCGAAGTACGGATCACGCACGCAGATGCGCGGGTACAGCTCCTGGGCGCTCAGCACCGTGTACGGTGCCGCCTCCGACAGCGCCATCCGCGGCTCCGCCATCCACGGCATGACGGACTTCGCCGGGGAGACCGGGGACGACGCGGGGGCGGGGGCGATGGCCTGGAGCATGGGGCTGACCTCGTTTCAGACGCCGGGTGCCGGGGGACACCTGGCCGCAGGGTAACCAAGTTCTGTTACGACGGAGCAGGATTTTTTCTGCCCCGCGAAAAGATTCTCGATTTGTCGGCGAAAGTGTTGCTGCCCCGCCATATTTTTCTGTCTGAGCAGTAAAAAACAGGGGCGAGCGGTGCAATTTGAAGCAGGTGAGCCCCTGCGTAAAGGGCTGAGTAGCACCTGCCGTCCGACGCTACTGGGTCATAACCACCCCTCCCCTGAGGACCAGACCCATGTGTTTTCAGGGGGTTACGAGCCTGGATAAACCTCAAGCCCGGTAAAACACGCGCAGTGCGGGCTGAATAGTTTCTCTACTCGTGGGGTGAAGTCCTGGTGCGGCATGCCCGGCTCACAGCTCCACCTGGCTGCCCAGCTCCACCACGCGGTTGGGCGGGATGCGGAAGTAGGCGGTGGCGCTGCGGGCGTTGCGGCTCATCCAGGTGAAGAGGGCCTCGCGCCAGACGGCCATGCCGGGCTTCTTGGTGGGGATGAGGGTCTCCCGGCCCAGGAAGAAGCTGGTGCCCATCAGCTGGAACTGGAGGCCCTTCTCCCGGCAGCGCTTGAGGATGTCCGGGATGCTGGGGTTCTCCATGAAGCCGTAGCGGGCGACGACGCGCACGAAGCCCTGCTCCAGGGGCTCCACCTCCACGCGCTCCTGGGCCACGACGTGGGGAATCTCCTCCGAGATGATGGTGAGGAGCACCACCTGCTCGTGGAGGATCTTGTTGTGCTTCAGGTTGTGCAGGAGCGCGGGCGGGGTGCCTTCCGGGTTCCCGGTCATGAAGATGGCGGTGCCGGGGACCCGGACGGGCGGGTGGTCCCCGAAGCTGCCCAGCAGGTCCTTGAGGCCCAGGCTGGCCGCGCGCAGCTTGCCGGCGAGGATGTCCCGGCCGCGCTTCCAGGTGGTCATCAGCGTGAAGATGCAGACGGCGAGCATCAGCGGGAACCAGCCGCCGTCGGCGATCTTCGCCGCGTTGGCGCCGAAGAAGGCCACGTCCACCACCATGAACAGGCCCGCGATGGGCAGGGCCACGGCGCGGCGGACGCCCCAGCGCTCCCGGGCCACCACGTAGGCCAGGACGGTGGTGATGCCCATGGTCGTCGTCACCGCGATGCCGTACGCGGCCGCCAGCCGGCTGGAGGAGCCGAAGCCCAGCACCAGCGCGATGACGCCCACCAGGAGCGCCCCGTTGATGCCGGGCAGGTAGATCTGCCCCATCTCCTCCGCGGACGTGTGCACCACCTCCATGCGCGGGCAGTAGCCCAGCTGCATGGCCTGGCGGGTGGTGGAGAAGGAGCCGGAGATGAGGGCCTGGGACGCAATCACGGCGGCGGCGGTGGACAGGGCCACCAGCGGGTACAGGGCCCAGTCCGGGGCCAGGAGGAAGAAGGGGTTGCGGGCGGCCTCCGCGTGGCGCAGCAGGAGCGCGCCCTGGCCCAGGTAGTTGAGCACCAGCGACGGCAGCACCAGCATGAACCAGGCCCGCCGGATGGGCCCCGCGCCGAAGTGGCCCATGTCCGCGTAGAGCGCCTCGCCCCCCGTCACCACCAGGATGACGGCGCCCAGCACCAGGAAGCCGTGCCACCCGTTGTCGAGGAAGAACTGCACGCCGTGCACGGGCGACAGCGACCAGAGCACCGCGGGGTTGTGCAGGAGCTCCTTCACGCCCAGCACCGCGAGCACCAGGAACCACACGCTCATGAGCGGGCCGAACACCGCGCCGATGCCGGCCGTGCCCTTGCGCTGCACCATGAACAGCAGCAGCAGGATGACGAGCGAGATGGGGATCACATACGGCTGGAAGACGGGGGTGGCCACGCTCAGGCCCTCCACCGCGCTCATCACGGAGATGGCCGGGGTGACGACGCCGTCGCCATAGATGAGCGCCGCGCCGAAGATGCCCAGGGTGATGAGCACCGGCCGCGCGTGGTGCGCCTGGCCCCGGGGCCGGTGCATCGCCAGCGCCATCAGCGCGAGGATGCCGCCCTCCCCCCGGTTGTCCGCGCGCATCACGAAGATGATGTACTTCACCGACACCACGATGATGAGCGACCACACGATGAGCGACAGCACGCCCAGGACGTTGGCCGGCGTCGGCGTGACGCCGTGCACGCCGGTGAAGCATTCGCGCAGGGCGTAGAGCGGGCTGGTACCGATATCTCCGAAGACGATGCCCAGCGCGCTCAGGGCCAGCATCGCGATGCGTTTGGAAGAATCCGGCCCCTCCGAAGGGGCGGCCGGTGACTCCGAGGGTGCGTTCACCGCCCCCGCTTTAGCCGAACCCGGGCCCACCGCAACCGAAGCCGTGACGCTCCTTTGCTTTCCAACCGCCGCAGGTGCTCCCATGTGCGCGCGTGGGCGCCCTGCCCTCGGGGGTGGGGGGCTCCGGAACGAGGCGGGTGCCCGCCACCAACGCTTCCGGGGAGTGGGTGTCGAGCATCCACAGAAATCAGGGATGGCGGGACCTGAGACGCAGAGCGCGATGGCCCCGTGCGTGCTCCCATGGGCGCGCAACGGGGGGACGTGGCATGACCAGGGTCGCATCCAGGCTGGAGGAGGCGCGGCAGTACGGGGCGCGGCTTCCGGAGATTGAAGAGCGGCTGGCGCTGCTGGCGGAGGCCTCGCGGGTGCTGGCGGACGCGTCGCTGGAGCCCCCGGCGGTGATGGAGCGGCTGTGCGGCCTCGTCGTGCCGCTGCTCGGCTCCGCGTGCGCGCTGCGGCTCCTGTCGGAGGACGGGCTG
>JAFADT010000270.1 GCA_023424585.1 Pseudomonadota bacterium | reverse complement strand
GGACTTCCGCGCTCTTGGTGCAGCCGGCGCCCATCAGGGTCGCCGCGGCCAGCACGGGAGCAACACGCTTCCATCGAGGGAGGAGCACGGCCCCGGGGTTTAGCCACGCGCGCCGGGCTTGTAAAGCAAGGCAGCCTTTGGCAGACGGCCCCTCGCCCATGCCCAGAGTCCTGCTGCTTCACACGGGAGGCACGCTCGGAATGGCCGGTGGCCGGCCTTCCGCCCTGCGTCCCGCGGCCTTCTTCCAAACGCTCCGCAAGCGAGCCCCGGAGCTGTTCCAGCTGGCCGACATCGAGCTCGAGCTGTTCTCCAACCTGGACAGCTCGGAGATGCAGCCGGAGCTCTGGAGCCGGATGGCCGCCCACCTCCACCGCCGGCTCCCGGAGTTCGACGGGGCGGTGGTGACCCACGGAACGGACACGCTCGCCTTCACCGCGAGTGCGCTGTCATTCATGCTGCGCAATCCGCCCTGCCCGGTGGTGCTGACGGGCTCGCAGCGGCCGCTGGGGGAGATCCGCTCGGACGCCCGGCTGAACCTCATCGACGCGGTGCTCTCCGCGCTCCAGGGGCCTCGCGAGGTGACCATCTGCTTCGACTCGCACCTGTACCGGGGCAACCGCACGCGCAAGGTGAAGGTGGCCGAGTACGACGCCTTCGAGAGCCCCAACTTCCCGGTGCTGGGCACGCTGGGCGTGGACGCCACCTTCGAGAAGGGCCTCCCCTCCCGGGGCCCCTTCCGGCTCCACGAGAAGCTGGATCCGCGCGTCTTCCTCCTGAAGGTGTACCCGGGGCTGGACCCCGCCCTGCCCCTGCAACTGCTGCCGCACGTGAAGGGGCTGGTGGTGGAGGCCTACGGGGCGGGCAACGTGCCCATCGCGCCGGAGCTGGGCCGGTCGCTCCTGCCCCTCTTCGTCCAGGCGCGGGAGCGGGGCGTCCCGGTGCTGGTGGTGAGCCAGTCCTACCGCAACGGGGTGGACCTCACGCTCTATGAGTCCGGGGCCAGGGCCCTGGCGGAGGGGGCCGTGGGCGGCGCGGACATGACCCCGTCGGCGGCGCTGGTGAAGCTGATGCAGGGGCTGGCAGAGCACCCGAGGGGGGGCGAGGCCCTCGCGCGCTTCCTCCGGACGCCCGTGGCCGGCGAGCTGTCCGTCGGGCGGCCGACAGTTCCTCCACCCGCGAAACAAAGGCGCCGGCCCACGCGGGTGGGGCGGGTCGCCTGACACCGGGTGCGTGAAAGGAGCGTGGGTGTGCTTGCCGCCGTGAAAAGGCGGCCCGTAAGATGGGAGGCGCGATGTCCGAGGAGAAAACTTCCGTCCATTCCATTTCGGACCTGCTGGGCAGCGCCCAGCAGCAGAGCGCCTATCTGATCGTCATCAGCGCCAAGTCCGCCGCAGGCATCGGGCGGATGTTCAAGCTGGACCGCTCGGAGGTGGTGCTGGGCCGCAGCTCGGAGGCCCAGTTCCAGGTGGAGGACGACGGCATCTCCCGCAAGCACGCGAAGGTGGTGGCCATTGGCGACGGCCGCTTCCAACTGGTGGACCTGGGCAGCACCAACGGCACGTACCTCAACGGCCTGAAGGTGAGCGCGGCGCCGCTGTACGACGGCGACAAGATCCAGATCGGCTCCAACACGGTGCTGAAGTTCAGCATCCAGGACGCGCTGGAGGAGCAGTACCAGCGCAGCATCTACGAGTCCGCCACGCGCGACGGCCTCACCCGCGTCTACAACAAGAAGTACTTCATGGAGACGGTGCGCAAGGAGTTCGCGTACTGCCTGCGCCACCGCGTGCCGCTGTCGCTGGTGCTCTTCGACGTGGACCACTTCAAGCGCATCAACGACGTGTACGGCCACCCGGCCGGGGACTTCGTGCTGACGCGCATCGCGCAGCGGGTGAGCGACACGGTGCGCACCGAGGACCTGCTCGCGCGCTACGGCGGCGAGGAGTTCGCGCTGATGCTGCGCGAGTCCGCGGAGGACGCGGCCCTGGCGTGCGCGGAGCGCTGCCGTGTGGCGGTGGACCGCGCGGACTTCATCTTCAGCGGCACGCCCATCAAGGTGACGATCAGCCTGGGCGTGGCGACGCTCCTGGACTCGGACTTCTCCCAGCCGGAGGACCTCATCTCCGCCGCGGACAAGTACCTCTACCGGGCCAAGCACGCGGGCCGGAACCGCGTGGACGCCAAGGCCATCAGCGGCCCGTAAGCACCGGACAGGGGGAGCGGTCTCTTCTCCGGCCCTTCCGCGCCCCGCCGGCCGGCAGGCCCCCAGCAGCCGAAGCCTGAACGCGCAAGGGCCGCTCGCGACGCGTGCGTTCGCGCGCCAGCGCTCAACATTGGGAGACTGACTCCTCGATGGCTCCCGACGCCGCGTGCGCCTGTGCGCCAGCGCTCAGCGGCCGAAGACTGCATCCATAGGGCTCGATGCCACGTGCACCAGCGCTCAGCGGCCGAAGCCCGAACCCTCAAGACTACCGACGCCGCATGAGCTCATGCGCCAGCGCTCAGCGGCCAAAGCCCAGCCGCCGCAGGCCCTCCTCCGACACGTGCTTCACATGCGTGTCCGCGTCGTGCGCGGCGGCCTCGCTCAGCGCCGCCACCGCGTGAGGTCCGCCCAGCGTGCTCAGCGTCCGCGCCGCCGCGATGCGCACGTCCGCCACCGGGTCCCCGCGCAGGCGCTCGGCCAGGACGCGCA
>JAFADT010000185.1 GCA_023424585.1 Pseudomonadota bacterium | reverse complement strand
GGTCGGACGTCTCCCGGCGGACGTCGCGGGGCTGGGGCACGAACGGCGTGCCCGTCTTGCCGAACCGCTCCATGGCCTCCAGCTGCTCGCGCTTCAGCCGGCGGACGAGCACGTCGGTGTCGGGAGGGGGCGGATCCACCAGCCGCTCGGCGAAGCCCTGGCGCAGCTTCGCGAAGTAGGGAGGCGTCGCGCCCGTGGCCCGCGACGAAGCGGCCGCGTCCCTCGCCCAGCCATCCACGCGCTGTCGCGCCTCCTCCCCCTCACGGGCCAGCAGCGCCTGGGGGTCGGGCTCCGAGCCGGGGACGTTGCGGAGCGTCCGCCCCGTCGACGGAGGGCCCCCCTTCAGGAGCCCACCGCCCAGCAGCCCGGGAGGGTCGAGCCGGGGTGAAGAGGAGGCGAGCGGAGCATCCGGCTGCTGGGCTGGCGGGGGCGCCTCGGGTGCTTCCGCGACAGGCTCCGAGGGCGCGCTCCCCGCCGTCGCGGGGGCCCGGGCGAGCGCGGGCGCCCCATCCTTCTTCCGCGCGTGAGCGGAGGCGTCGCGCTCCGTCAGGCGCCCGGGGGTGCGCGGTGCGGGTGGCTCCTCCCTGGACGCGGGCGGCGTGGGGCGTGTGTCCCGGGAGACGATCTCCAGCTCGATGACCTGGGACGGCTCCGGGTGCGGGACGCGGGCGGACGGGCTCCGCGACAGCGCCACGAGGAGCGCCACGTGCAGCAGCCCGGACACCCCGAGCAGGAGAAACCACTGTGAGCGGCGGGACACGGAGGTCAGCTTGCTCCGTCCCGCCGTGCGAAAGAAGGGGCGTGGAGCGTGGGTGTTCGACCTCCACGCTCCCCTGCCCTCCCCACTACGGTGCCGGTGCGCCAGTCAGCTCACGACGGGCTCCCCGGACGGCGTGGGTCACGGCATCACTCCACCCAGTGCACCTTGCCCAGGCCGGCGGGGATGAGGTCGCAGACGTAGAAGATGTCGTCGTACGGGTAGTCGTCGTACACGCCGCGCGCGGGGATGCAGCGCGCCTGGCTGGGGTTCGGCGCGTTGAACTCCGCGGCGAGCTGCTGGCAGTAGGCGTTATCGCCCGTGCCACCGCACTCCTCGGTGCACTGGTCCGCGCGGATCCAATAGGGGTTGTAGAGCGGGTACGAGTCCGACTCCGTCCAGCACAGGCCCGTGGCGCACTGGGTGTCCGCGGAACAGCCCTGGCCCACGGCGTTGAGGCCCTGCTCCTGCTGCGTGGGAGCGGGGGTCTGCTGCTCGGGGGCCGCGCCGCCGCCACAGGCGAGCATCGCGAACGAGAAGAGCGTCACGGGAACAGCGAAGAGCTTCCGCATGGGGAGAACCTTTCCAGGAAAAGGGGGATCCCTAAGAGAACCACTTCGGCCAGGATGAGCCAAGTCACATTCTCGCGGCAATGGGAATGCCAGCCAGGCATCTCGCGGGGACATCCAGCGACGCAGCTCATCCAAGCAGACTGGGGCTCGGGAGGGTTCAGGCCCGGGGCCGTGGGCGCGCGGCGTGGAGTACGCTGGCGTCCCTTCACGAAGAGGGACCCGCCATGTGCCGGAGCATCAAGACGCTGTTCAACTTCGAGCCGCCCGCGTCCGACGCGGAGGTCCGCGCGGCGGCCCTGCAGTTCGTGCGGAAGCTGAGCGGCACCAGCGCCCCTTCGAAGGCGAACGAGGAGTCCTTCAACCGCGCCGTCGAGGACATCACCGGGGTCGCGCGCCAGCTGATGGACTCGCTGGTGACCACGGCGCCGCCGCGCAACCGCGACATGGAGGCCATGAAGGCGAAGCTGCGGTCCGCGAAGCGCTTCGCCCCGCGCTGAAGTCCGCCGCGTTCTCCTAGGATGGGGGAAACCTCGGTCCCGGGAGTCGTCCGGATGTTCCTCGCCTCACTGCTGTCCGTGCTCGCCGGCGCCTGGATGTTCGCGGCGGCGCCGTTCACCGTCACGATGAAGTCCGCGGGCTACTCGGCCCGCTCGGATGGCAAGACGGTCACCGTCACCCGGGTCGAGCCCAAGAGCGTCGCCGCCGAGGCGGGACTCCAGAAGGGCATGAAGGTGACAGGCATTGACCAGCCATCCCGGGCCTTCTTCGTCAAGGTGCCCCTGGCCCAGCTCGACGCGGCGGACCTGCAGGACGCACTCACGCCCCAGCCCGAAGAAGCACTCTGGCTCCGGGTGGAGACGCGGCAGGGCCCCGACCAGCGCATCCTCAAGAGCCGCGAGCCCCTCCCCGACAATCCCTTCCCGGTCATGCCGCTCACGGCGGCGCAGCTGGCGCGCCTGACACCGATGCAGCAGAGCCGCTACCTGCAGCTACTCGCCTTCGACACGTTCCGGCGGCCCCGCATCGACGTCTCGCAGAGAACCACCGCCTATGTGTTGAAGGGCAAGCTCAGCGGCGTCGAGGGCGGCGGCGCCACGCCCCTCTGGCTCCATCCGAACATCCAGCTGGGAATCAGCTGTAGCAACCCTGAGCAGGTGGAGCTGAGCGGCGCCGTGGGCCCCATGAACCTCACGCCTCGACCCGAGGACGTCCGTGCGTCAGCCGCATCCTTCCATCTGGTCCCGCCGGTCTGGCCGGTGCAGCAGATCCTCCAGCAATGTGAGCGCCCCGCCGCCTCCCTGGACAAGGTCCTGCACGTCAAGGTGACCTGCAAGGACGTGTCGCCCGCGGAGCAGGACGTCACCCTGACGCTGAACGTGCGCTGCGAGGGTCACCTTTCATTCATCCCGCAGCCGCCGCTGCTCGTTTGGGAGCCCCAGGACTTCCTCGTGGGGGACAAGACCCCGCTCCAGGTGGAGGTGTTCGCGCACAAGCTCATCCCCCGCCCGGCCGAGGTGAGCCTCGTGGAGCTGGACTCGGCGGGAAAGGTGACCCGGCGTCTGAGGTCCCTGCCGATGGGGAAGGACGCGGACGCGCCAGGCCTGCCGGTACAGGTCACGCTGGACACGACCACGAGCCGCACCGTGCGGCTGGCATTGGAAGCGCGCTACTCCGACGGAAGCACCTGGCTCAGCGAGCCCCAGACGCGCGAGGTCCGCACCCCGGCGCAGGTGGAGGAGCTGCGTCGGAAGAGGGTCGCGGCCCGCGCGAGGGAGACCGACTTTCTGGAGAGTCTCCACGACAAGTTCAACGCCCCTTGTAATGACCTGCCCACCACGATGAAGTGGATCCGCGCCCACCCCGCCATCGAGTCCGCGTCCGGGGGAGGCCGCGAGATCTCCTACAAGGTGAAGGGCCATTCCTCCTTCAGCACCTTCCTCTGTGATTACGACTGAGCGCGATTGCCGACGGACGATCTTCATTGCAAGCGACCGAGGATCTCCGCCTTCTTCTCCTCGTACTCGCGCTCGGTGATGAGGCCGCGCTCGGCCATGCGCTTCAGGTCCTCCATCGCCCGGACCGGATCCGCCGGGGGCGCTGGCGGGCTGGCGGGGGCGGTCATCACAAAGCCGGTGATGACGACGTGCTGGGGCTGCTTCGGGTCCGCCTTCACCTGGACACGCAGCCCCGGGCCCCAGGTGGCCGTGCTCGAATGAGCCGGTAGCTTCTTGCTCACCCGGGCCTGATAGGGAGCACGGCCGGGGATGCGCACCTCCAGGAGCAGTTGGAGGATGGGACGCCTGTTGATGCGGAGCGCGGAGTCCCGCACCTCCAGCACCGTGGCCTCCCCAGTCTCTCCATGCTCCAGCACCGCGCGCTCCGGCCCGGCGCCCAAGAGCCCCAGCACTCCCGCCTTCGGTCCGAAGGCCAGGCCCATCCCCCCCGCCACGACGATGAGGAGGACGAGGAGCGCGGGGTCGGAGGTGATGGCGTCGAACATGGGGCCTCCTTGCAGGGGGGCTCAGCTTACCGGAAGCCACCGGCCAGGCCGCGGCTCAAGGGATGTTGATGCGCGAGTGCATGGCCCGGCCGTCGTACGCGGCGGCGCCGCAGCGGGCGTGGGCCCAGTCGCCATTCACCGCGGAGCAGATGCGGAAGGCCTGGATGTTGGAGAACGGCACGTTGATGCCCGGCGTGTCGCATCTCCCCTGGTACGTCCAGGCGAGGCTCTTGTTCACGGACGTCACGCCAATGCACGGGCCAATCCACGCGCCCGTGTCCCGCCGCTGCACGTCGATGGAGTACTGCGCCGCCGTCTCCTCCTCGCTCCACTCCAGGTCCACGAAGGGCGTGACGCCGCCGGGCAGCTCCAGGGACACGTCGTCGGAGATGCCGTCATAGGCCTTCTCCACGAAGGCCCCCCAGACGTTGTTGTTGGAATAGAAGATGCGGAACGCGGCGATCTCTCCCTTCGTCACCACGCGGTCCCCGGCGCTGCGGCACACGCCGTCGAACACCGTCTTGTTGGACTGCCCCAACAGCACCACGGACGTGCACGGGCCCACCACCGACCCGTCGCGCAGCACGACGTCCAACGAATAGCTGTACCCGGCGAGCCGGTTCCAGCGCACGTTCACCTGGTTGAGGGAGGTCATCGCCCCATCCGGCTTGAACGCGACGCGCTGCCTGTACGTGCTGCGCGAGGTGAGGTTGCCCGCGCTGTCGAAGGCGCCCACGTGGAAGATGTTGAAGTACTCCCCCCGCCGCTCGACGATGACGTTGTGGCCGTGGGACTGCACCAGCCGGCCCGCGGAGTTCTTCAACGGCAATGACAGCCGCCGCACCGCCCGCGCCCGCGTGAGCTGGGGGAGGGTGTCCGCCATCACGTAGTACATGGCGTACTGGCTGTTGTACCAGCCGCCGCTGAAGACCAGGTAGTAGCGCCCGTCGCGCTTGAAGAGCTCCGGCGCCTCGTTGATGCCCTCCTCGTAGGCCGGCGTCGTGAACACCGCCGGGCCCGCGTGGTTGTAGACCGTGCCGGGCGCGGCCAGGTTGAACGAGGAGATGTTGTTGCCATTCTGGAACCAGACATAGAAGAGCCACCGGTCCGCGCCGTCATTGAACGTCGCCGAGTCGATGCGGATGTTCCGGTTGCACCCCTGCGGCAGGCACGCCGTGCCGGTGGTCGTGCGCGGCCACGTCGTGTTGGCGTTGATGGGCTGGGGCGCGCCGAAGACCAGGTTCAGGTCCGGCGCCGTGGCCACGAAGGTCGTCACCTCCTGGCCCGCCGGCGGACACGCCGCGCCGTTGGGCACCCGGTGCCCGGAGAAGTGGAGCTGGTAGACGCTCCCCACCTTGCCCAGGTCCGGCGCCCACAGGGAGCAGTAGTCGTAGGTCGGGTCCGCCGCGGACGGGTTGTAGTCGCGCTTGAAGCGGAACGCCGTCAGGTCGTTCGACTCATACAGCGGCAGCACCGCCCCGTTGCCGGTGCCCGTGAGAAAGAACAGGTCGTCGTGCTCCTTGTAGACGTCCGGGTCCGCCAGCCACTGCATGAGCAGCGTGCGCGCGTTGTCCTGCGCGAGGGCACTCCCGGCGAAGGTCGTGGTGACAAGCGACAGCAGCAGCGCGGCGCGGACGGGCTTCATGAGGCCTCTCCATGGAAGTCTTGAAATTCAAGCTTCCAGGGAAGGGGCCGGCCACGCAAGGCCGATGGGTTTTGACCGTCCGGCGGCGATCCGCTATACCGCACTTCGATAATGAATATCAATTTCATTTGATATCACCTTCCTCTGGATTGTCTTTCCCGTGAGCACCTCTCCCCGGCGTTTCCCTCCCCTCCTCGCGGCCCTCGTCGGGGTCGCGGTCCTCGCTCTCGCGGTCTTCGGCTGGCGGGCCTCGCGCGCCCCGTCCGAGCCTCCCGCACCGGAAGGCGCGGCTCCGGCCGCCGCGGCGGTCCCCGCGCAGGGAGCGGGCCGGACCATCACCCACGCGCAGGGCAGCACCGTGGTGACCGAGCACCCGAAGCAGGTGGTGGTGTTCGACCTGGCGGCGCTGGACACGCTGGACGCGCTGGGGGTGGACGTGCAGGGCGTGGCGGGTGAGTACTTCCCCGGCCAGTTGGCGAAGTACGCGGACGCGAAGAAGTACCCGCGCTTCGGGACGCTCTTCGAGCCCGACTACGAGGCCCTCCACGCGGCCCGGCCAGACCTGGTCATCACCGGCGGACGCTCCAGCGCCCGGTACGCGAAGCTGGCCGCCATGGTGCCCACCGTCGACCAGACGACGGACGACGCGCACTTCCTGGAGACCGTGGTGGGCAACACGCAGCGGCTGGCGACCCTCTTCGGCAAGGAGGAGCAGGCGCGCGCCCTGGTGGAGGCGATGAACCAGTCCATCGCGACGCTGAAGAGCACCACCGCCAACCGGGGCAAGGGGCTCATCGTGCTGACGTCCGGAGGGCGGATGAGCGCCTACGGGCCGGGCTCGCGCTTCGGCGTGCTGCACGACGCCTTCGGCATCCCGCCCGCGGCACCAGGCCTCAAGGCGTCGCTGCACGGGGAGGCCATCAGCTCGGAGTTCATCCTGGAGACCAACCCGGACTGGCTGTTCGTCATCGACCGCGACGCGGCCATCGGCGAGGGCGGCGGCGCGCAGCGGCTCCTGGACAACGAGCTGGTGCACCAGACCACGGCCTGGAAGCAGGGGCAGGTCGTGTACCTGGAGCCGGCGAACACCTACCTCATCGGCGGCGGCATCCAGTCCTTGCGGCGCCTGATGGAGCAGCTCTCCGATGTCTACGCGAAGCCCCGACAGCC
>JAFADT010000175.1 GCA_023424585.1 Pseudomonadota bacterium | reverse complement strand
CCCCTGAGCCGGCGCTGCCCCGGCTCCGCGACGCCACGGGCTCCTGAACGCGGGGGCCGCCGTGGCATCGCGAGGACCGGTGGGGCGCGGCGGCCGTCAGTGCATGGACGGCGCGGGCTCCTCGTAGGTGGGGATCGCCTCGCCGGTGCGCGCCTCGAAGGCGTTGCAGCCGCTGTCCCCGGAGACCACGAGCGCGAACTGCTTGAGGTGCGACTGGTTGCAGCTCTGCACGGCTTCGTCGCTCGGCTCGTCGCTGTTGCCAGCGAAGAAACGACAGTTCTTGCAGTTGCCCCAGGATGCGTCCGCCATGGTTCCCTCCTCGTGGAAATGGGGTCCAAGAGGAGGGTGGGGTCGGTGGCGGACCCCCACAATGAACCACCTGCCTCCCGCCTGGGAGGGCAGGGGACCCGGCGCCCAGGGGCGGGCGCCGGGAATCACACCTCACCGCGCGCTACTGCTCCTGCGGGGCCGGCTGCTCCTGCGCGGGCTGCGGCTGAGGGGCCGGCTGCTGGGCCGCGCCGGCGCCGGGCTGCTCGCCCAGGGCGGCCGCGTCCTTCTTCACCGAGCCGGACTCGAAGGAGCCCAGCGAGTTGAGCAGGCGCAGCGCGGCGAGCGAGGCCTGGAGGCGCTCGGACACGAAGCCCACCTCCGCGTTGGTGAGCGCGGTGTTGGCGTCCGCGACCTCCAGGTAGGTGGCGACGCCCGCCTTGAAGCTCACGTCCGTCAGGCGGTTGGACTCGCGGGCCAGCTCCAGGGCCTCCTCGGCCTTGGCGCGGTTGGCCAGCGCGTTCTCCAGGTCCAGCTTGGAGCGCCGCACCTCCTCCTTCACGCGGGCCTGCGCCAGCGCCTGGGTGACGGTGGCCTCGCGCACGCGCGACGACGCCTCGGAGAGGTTCGCCTCGCGCAGGCCGCCGTCGAACAGCGTCCAGCTGGCGCCGAAGGTGATGGCCCAGGTCTCGTTGGAGCCCGTGAAGCCCGCCGCGTTCGCGATGCGGTAGGCGCCCGTGACGCCCAGCGTGGGCAGGTAGCTCAGGATGACGCCCGTCTTGTTGGTGCGGCTGAGCTTCACGCCCACCTCGGCGGCCTGCACGTCCGAGCGGTCCTGCAGCGCCTGGTTCACCAGCTCGTCCGGCGACGCCTGCGCGGGCACCGTCGGCTCCGGCGGCGGGGCCAGGTCGAAGTCCGGCTCGCGCTGGATGAGCGTGCCCAGCGCCAGCTTCAGGCCCGCGAGCGCGTTCTTCGCGCGCACCAGGTCCTGTTCCGCGCGCGAGCGGTCCAGCTGGGCGCGCAGCAGCGCCACGCGCGTCACCGTGCCCGCGTCGAACCGCGCCTGGGTGTCCTTCTCACGCGCCTGGTTCAGCTCCAGGAGCCGCTCCTGCGCGCGCAGGGCCTCCTGCTGCGCCGCGGCGCCGTAGTACGCCTGCGCCACGCCGAACAGCACCTGCCGCCGCGCCGTCTGCGTGTTGAGCTCCGCCAGCTTCACGGACTGGTAGGACGCCGCGATGCCGGCCCACAGCTGCGGCGCGATGATGGCCTGCCGCACCTCCGCCTGCGCACCCTTCTGGATGAGCGGCTGGATGGTGATGTCCACCGGCGCGATGGGGCCCGCGGGGATGACGGCCGCCACGTTGTTGCGCGTGATGGACGCGCCCACGCTGATGTTCGGCAGGTAGCCCGACCACGCCTTGCGCGTGGCGAGCGATGCCTGCTCGAAGCGCTCCTGCGCGACCTTCAAATCGAGGTTCTGCTGGCGGGCGGACTCCAGGGCCTCATCCAGCGTCAGTACGGGCGCCGCGGCCAGGGTGGCCGACAGGGACAGCGCCAGAAGGGTACTCATACCGCTCGACCTCCTCACCGTCCCGCGGGAGCGCGAGGCGGATCCGTCCTATGGACGACTGCGTTGCGTCCTCTACCCGACCTTGGCGCGGCGTTGAAGTAATCCGCACTGTCGGATGTTGGAATATGCGGAATGTAGTAGCGGTCAATGGTTGATGATGTCAATTGTTTATGTGCGTCCGATGAATTAACGTAAATTCACTATGAATGGCTTCAGCGACGGTCCTAGCGAGCAGGTGATGCGCCAGCCGGTGGCCTCCCGTGGCCAGCCCGAGGGCGAGAGCGGACTGCCCGAGCAGGCGTGGGCGCTGCTGTACGAGATGCTGCACACCCATATGCGCAACTTCCCCGCGCTGGCGGCGGAGCTCGACCTCTCGCCCGTGCAGGCGCACGTGCTCAAGCAACTGGGCGAGGGGCCGCTCGCGATGAGCACGCTCGCCCACTACCTGTCGTGCGACGCGTCCAACGTGACGGGGCTGGTGGACCGGCTGGAGGCGCGCGGGCTGGTGGAGCGCAAGAGCAGCGAGCAGGACCGGCGCGTGAAGATGCTGGTGCTGACGGAGGCGGGCGCGGAGCTGCGCGGGCGGCTGATGGAGCGGCTGAGCGCGCCGCCGCCCCTCATCGCCGCGATGCCGGACGAGGACCTGGCGGCGCTGCGCGACATCATGCGCCGCGCGCTGAAGACGCAGTAGCGCGGCGGGCCGGGCTCAGGGGAGCCCGGGCGTCCCCGCGTCAGTCCAGCAGGAAGGTGTACGAGTACTTCATCTCCGTGGCCACCGGCTCACCGCCCTTGATGGCGGGCTTGAAGCGGAAGCGGCGGATGGCGTCGCGCGCGGCCTCGTTGAGGCCGTAGCCGGGCCCGGAGATGACCTTCACGTTGCTCACCTTGCCCTCCGCGTCGATGGTGATGGACAGCGTGACGGTGCCCTCGATGCCCGCGCGGCGCGCCTCGTCCGGGTAGGGGATCTTCACCTCGGACGCGACCGAGGGCTCCGTGTCCACCTGGTACACGGGCACGTACCTGGGCGCGGAGTAGCCCTTCACGTCCTTGGGGTCCTTCGCGGGGCCGGTGGCCTTGCCGTAGGCGGTGTTGCCCACGGGCGCGGCGAAGGAGCCGGCGCTGGTGGTGGACGACATGGTCATGCCCACCACGAGCGGCGGCGGCTTCGCGGAGGGCTCCGGCGGCGGCGTGTCGTTGGGCGGCGGCGGGGCCTCCGTCGGGGGCGGGGGCTTGGGGGCCTCCGCGACCTTGATGGGCGGCGGCTTCACCTTCACCTTCGGGGGCGGCGGAGGCGGCGGCTTGGGCTCCTCCGGCTGCTCTTCCGGAGGCGGCGGGGGCGGCGGCTTCTGCACCTCCACCATGACCAGCTCCACCGGCTTCTGGGGGGCCGCGTGCGTGCGGCCCTCCAGGGTGGAGAGGAACCCGAAGGCCACCCCGTGCAGCGCGAGCGACACGAGGACGAACAAGAGCAGGAACCGCGTGGAGCGGTCGCGCTGGGGCAGGGGAGAGGGTTCGAGGACCGCCTGGCTCATCGTCGCGGGGCCTCGTCAGGGCGTGGCGGGCGCGGCCCGGGCGGGGGCGGCGTCCTTCTCGATGTTGAGGGCGAACTTCGCGATGCCCTGGCCCTTCACCACGTCGATGAGGCGCATCACGCGGCCGTAGGCGAGCGTCTGGTCCGCGCTGATGATGGCGCGCGTGTCCTTGTCCTTGGCCACGGCCTCCGTCACGCGGCGGGACAGGTCGGCCTCCGTCACCTCCGCGCCGTCGAAGTAGAGCTTGCCCTCCTTGTCGAGGACGACGTTCACCAGGCCCTGCACCGTCTCACCGCCGTTGGCGGCGCGGGGCAGGTCCACCTCCACCGTCTCGCGGACGATGAAGTTGGCGGTGACCATGAAGATGATGAGCAGCACCAGCACCACGTCCACCAGCGGGGTGACGTTGATGCCCGAGATCTCCTCGTCGCTGTCGTTCGCGCCGCCGGCCATGGGCTAGTTGCCTCCCGCGGCGCCCGGCTTGCGCGCCTTCATGGCGCCCACGAGCGCGTGGCCCAGGGCGGTGGTGCGGCTGGTGAGCGTCTTGAGCTGGCGGTTGAAGACGTTGAAGGCGACCACGGCGGGGATGGCGACGGCGAGGCCCACGGCGGTGGCGACGAGCGCCTCCGAGATGCCGGCCATCACCGTCTGCTGCATGGCGCCGCCCTTGGCGTTCATGGCGCCCAGGTCGTTGAAGGCCTTGATGATGCCGAGCACCGTGCCGAACAGGCCGATGAACGGGGCGTTGTTGCCCAGCGTGCCCAGGATGGACAGGCCGCGCTCGTACTGGGGGCGCTCGCGGGCGACGGTGGACGCGATGACCTGCTCCACGGTGTCGGGGCCCTGCGACGCGGAGCCCAGGGCCTCGCGGATGACGGCGGCCTCCATGCCCTTCTGGTTCTTCACCTCGCCGGCCACGGCGTCGAACTCGCCGCGCGCCAGGCGCACCGCCAGGGCCTCCGAGTTGGGCAGCCGGTGGCGCGAGAAGTAGACGGCGCGCTCCAGCATCACCGCGATGGAGACGATGGAGAGGGTCACGAGCAGCCAGAGGACCCACTCGGCGCTGCCCAGCGTCACCCCGAGCAGCTTGCTGCTCAACCATCCGAGTTCGGGTTGGGCCGCCTGGGCCAGGAGGAAGGAGGACGTCATGTGGGAAAAGCCCGGTTCAAGAGTGGGATCGCTCAACGCGCGGCGCAGTCTCTTGTTCCCCCCGACTCAAAAGTCAAATGGATCGGGGCCGGGTTCACCCGTCCGTCGCGCGATGGTGGACGGCCATGGGGGCAGGAGGGCGCGGATGTCGGATGGCCATCACCGGACCGGGCGGGGCGGGCATGGGAGCGCCTGCTCCGCCGGTGGATGAGAACACTCTCAGGGACGGCGGCTGGGGCTGCTGGTCTGCGCGGGGTCGCGCTCCACGACGGGGCCGAGGATGGCGTCGATGCGGCGCAGGAGCTCCGCGTCCAGCTTCACGCCGGTGGCCTTCACGTTGTCGAGCACCTGCTCCGGCCTGGTGGCGCCGATGATGGCGGAGGAGACGCTCTTGTTCTGGAGCACCCACGCGATGGAGAGCTGCGCCATGGACAGGCCGGCCTCCTGGGCCAGGGGCTTGAGCTGCTGGACGCGGGTGAGCACGTCGTCGGTCATGAAGCTGGTCATGAACTGCGCGCCCTGCGTGGCGGCGCGGGTGTCCGCGGGCGGGGGCTTGCCGGGGAGGTACTTGCCGCTGAGCACGCCCTTGGCCATGGGGGACCAGACGAGCTGCCCCAGGCCCTCGGCGTCGGAGGTGGGGATGACCTTGGACTCGATGACCCGCCAGAGCATGGAGTACTGGGGCTGGTTGGAGATGAAGGGCACGCGCAGCTCGCGGGCGAGCTTCGCGCCGGCGGAGATCTGCTCGGCGGTCCACTCGGAGACGCCGATGTAGAGGGCCTTGCCCTGGCGGACGAGGTCGGCGAAGGCGAGCAGGGTCTCCTCCAGGGGCGTCTCCGCGTCGAAGCGGTGGGCCTGGTAGAGGTCCACGTAGTCCGTCTGGAGGCGGCGCAGGGAGCCGTGGATGGACTCGAAGATGTGCTTGCGGGACAGGCCGCGGTCGTTCTGGCCGGGGCCGGTGGGCCAGTAGACCTTGGTGAACAGCTCGTAGCCTTCGCGGCGCTGGCCCTTGAGGGCGCGGCCGAGGACGGCCTCGGCCTTGGTGCCGGCGTAGACGTCGGCGGTGTCGAAGGTGGTGATGCCGGAGTCGAGCGCCGCCTTCACGCAGGCGACCGCGGCGTCCTCCTCCACCTGGGAGCCGTGGGTGAGCCAGTTGCCGAAAGAGATCTCACTGACCTTCAGGCCGCTGCGACCAAGGAATCGGAAGTTCATAGGGGGCGGCAGAGTAACCGCCGCCTTCGGGCGCTCGCCCGGGTTTCGCGGTTTCTCGACAGCTGGAGTCGCACGGACGACCGTCCAAGGCGGGATTCGACCGTTCCCCGGCGTCGCTTGTGGACGGTGGGTCGGGTGTCCGACACTGCCTTCCACGCATGGCCGCCAGTGATGAACGCCGCTTCCAGTCCCTCGTGCTCGCGCCCATCCGGCGCGTGCAGCGGCGGCTCAACATCGTCGCCTGGGCCGGCGCGGGCATGGCCCCGCTCTGGGCCCTGGCCACCGCCTGCGTGCTGGCCCGGCTGCTCCTGCGCGACCTGGCGGTGTGGGCCCTGCCTCCGCTCCTCCTCGCGGGCCTGGGCTGGTGGCTCGTTCGCGCCCGGTCCCGGGGCGTGTCGCTGGAGTACGCGGCGGTGCTCGCGGACCGCTCCGCCAGGGCGGGGGGCCTGCTGCTCACGCGGCTGGAGCGCCCGGTTGGCGAGTGGGAGCTGAGCCTCAATCAGCTCGCCCAGCAGGTGACGCCTCCGGAGGTTCCGTGGCTCCGGCCCGCGGGCGCGCTCCTGGGGGCGCTCGCGTTCCTCGCCGTGGGGTTCCTCGTGCCGTTGCCGGCCCTGCGCGCTTCGAACATCAACGCCGCCGCCGCGACCCAGGTCGCCGCCGTGCAGGCCCAGGCGGAGGCCCTGGCTCGCGAGGAGCCCCTCGGCCCCGACGTCGAGGAGGAGCTGCGCCGACTGTCCGAGGAGGTCGCGCAGGGGCGCTTCGACTCCGCCGACTGGGAAGCCGCGGACGCGCTGGAGCAGCGGCTCGCCGAGCGCGCGTCCGAGGCCGCCGCCGAGCTCAACCGCGCGTCCGAGGCCGCCGCCGAGCTGGAGGACGCGCTCGCCGCGGCCGGTGGCGCCGAAGCCGCGACCCGTGAGCGTGAGTCGCTGGAGCAGGCCCTCATGGCGCTCGATGCCCGCGCCAGCGGGAGCCCGGAGGACTCCGCCGCCGGTGAGCAGGAAGCCCCCGCGTCCGAGCGGAGCTCACAGGGGCAGGGCGCGGACTCGCGGAGCGGTGGTGACTCGCAGCAGGGCTCGCGGGCGTCCTCCGACGCAGAGGCCCGTGCCTCCGCTCGCGCCCAGGCCTCCGGCTCGCCGGATCAGATCGCCGACCTGCGCCGCACGCTCGAACGGCGCCAGCAGTCCCTGGCCCAGCGCTTCGGAGAAGAGAGCGCCTCGCGAGGGAACCGCGGCGCCCAGGCGCGGCGTTCCACCCGGCGGCAGCAGTCCGGGCAGGGGCAGCGGGGCCAGGGCCAGAAGGGACAGGGGCAAGGGCAGGGTGAAGGCGAAGGCGAAGAGGGCGACGGACAGGGACAGCAGGGCGGCCAGCACGCGAGCCGGCGCACGCGCCAGGGCGATGGCGCGGGCGTGGGCCGGGGCGGAGAGAGCCAGCCGCTCGTCTTTGGCGGCGAGGCGGAGATGAACCCGGAGCGGCTCGCCTTCCAGCCGCTGCCGGATGGACATGGCGGCGAGGCGGAGGAGCTGTGGGGCCTTCGCGCCGCGGATCCGCGGGCCCGGACGGGGCAGGCGGGGCCCGGCGGCTCGAAGGGCACGGGCGCGAAGGGCGACGCGACGGCGGGACCGACCTCCGGTCCGCTGCTGCCTCGCAACCGCGACCTGGTGAAGCGGTACTTCGGTGGTTCGTAGTCCAGAAGGGGAAACGACGTGGCAGCGGAGCTTCTGAGTCCCGCCGAAGCGCAGGGCGCGGCGGATGTGGCGTCCCGGCTCAAGGCCGGGCTCAACCAGGTGATGCTCGACCAGGAGGCGGTCGTCGAGCAGGTCGTGACGGCCGTGCTCGCTCGGGGCCACGTGCTCCTGGAGGGCCTGCCCGGCCTGGGCAAGACCGAGCTGTGCAAGGCCCTGGCGCGGCTGCTGTCGCTGCCCTTCCGCCGCATCCAGTTCACCCCCGACCTGCTGCCCGGCGACATCACCGGCACCTACGTGCTGGAGGGCGAGTCGCGCCGCGACTTCGTCTTCCGCGAAGGCCCCCTCTTCGCGAGCCTCGTCCTGGCGGATGAGATCAACCGCTCCAGCCCCAAGACGCAGTCCGCGCTGCTGGAGGCCATGCAGGAGCGGTCCGTGACCGTGCTGGGCCAGACGCGGCCCCTGCCCGACCCGTTCTTCGTGCTCGCCACGCAGAACCCCATCGAGCTCGAAGGCACGTACCCGCTGCCCGAGGCGCAGCTGGACCGCTTCCTCTTCCGCATCCTCGTGCCGCCCGTGGGCTCGAAGACGCTGCGCACCCTGCTCACCACGCGCGTGCGCGGCGCGCCTCCCGCGCAGGAGCCGGTGCTGGACGCCGCCGGGCTGTCGCGCCTGTTCGCCGCCGTGGACCGCGTGCACCTGCCCGGTCCGGTGGCGGACTTCATCGGCCGGCTGGTGGAAGCCACCGACCCCCGTCAGCCCTCGGCGCCCGACGCCGTGCGCCGCTTCGTCCGGTATGGCGCCAGTCCTCGCGCGGCGCT
>JAFADT010000153.1 GCA_023424585.1 Pseudomonadota bacterium | reverse complement strand
AGGTCCGCTGCGTCCGGGCTCGCGTCCGGGGCGCTGGCCGCGCAGTCCAGGTGGATGGCGTCCGCGCCGGTGCTGGCCGAGAGGAGACAGGCCCATGCATGGGGAAACGCCACGTCCCGGGAGAAGTGTTCCCACGGCGCGGGCACGGGCTCGTCGTAGACGACCACCATCACGCGGGGGGCGCCGTCGGACAGCAGGCCGCACGCCTCCGTGAACGCCGCCTCCACCGTCTCCTCCCCCGCGGCGACGGCGGCGTACGCGGACGTGTCCCCGCGCGCGATGGAGTAGAGCGCGCCGATGGCGTTGTGCACCGACAGGCTGAAGGAGGTGGGCGACAGCGGCTCCGCGCGCGCCAGCTGGGTGAGCAGCTCCACCGAGCGCCCGAGGTCGCCATACCGCGACGCGAAGACGACGGGCGCGTCCGGCGCGTCCACGTGCGCGTCATAGGCGGCCTGGAGCGCGATGCGACCCAGCCGGTCCACGCGGCGACGCATCATCGCCGGCATCGCCGCGAGCGCGGGCGTGCCTTCGGCGGGGAGCGCGTGCGGAGTCGCGAGCCACGTTTCCCAGGAAGAAGGGTGGATGAGCCCGGGGGCCCACGCGGCCCAGCGCTGTACGGAGAATCCCATCATGGTGACGGAGAGGCCCCAGGCGCCCCCAAAGACAACCTTTACCAAAGCATCCACAGGGTGACAATTGGGCGGACTCCCCAGGCGGGGCGGGCGCCAGGAGCTCGCCGCTCCGCCTGCTCGGCGGCTTCCACAACTCCCTGTTCTTGCTGGTGGACGACGCAACACGGCCTCGGCCTTCACGTTCTTGCAGGTTTGTCCAGGGGAGCGGCGCGCCGGGGCGTGAGAAACCCGGCGAGTCATCTGAAATGGGCGGTGGAGCCGGGGTGTGCCCGCGTGCTGCGAGACGCGTCCACGGGCGCGCGTATTCACGCGGCGCGCGTGGGCTTCAGGGCTCGGCGGGGAAGAGCGCGCGCAGCTCGCGGAGCGTGCGGGGGCTGGCGCCGCGCGGGCCGGTGACCCAGATGCGCTCGGGCTCGAGCGCGAGCTCGCGCCAGGACACGGCGCCGCCGTCCGGCAGCAGCACCTCGCCGTCCAGCCGCACCACCGAGTGGCGCCGCGACACCGCCTCCAGCCCGAACAGGAGCCGCTCCACGTCGGACCAGCGCGCAGGGGCGAACAGCAGGTCCAGGTCCGACAGCGGCCGGACGAAGGGCACGCCCGAGCGGTGCTGCCACGCCAGCGAGCCGAAGACGCCCACCGTCAGGTCCAGCGCGGCGCCCAGGGCGATGACGTCGTCCAGGGCGGGCCCCCAGGCCGCGGGGGCCGTGGCGCGCGCCTCCTGCGCCGTGGGCGGGGGCAGGCGGCGCTCCACGGCGGCCAGGGCCACGTGCAGCGACAGGTGGCGGTGGCGGCGGTCGGGCAGGGTGAGCCCCAGCCGCAGCGCGTCCTCCGGGTCCTCCAGCTCCTGGCGGGCGACGGCGAAGGGCCGGCCCTGCTCCCGCCACGCCGTCACCTGCTCGAGCACGTCCGGGGCCAGCGGGGAACGCAGGGCCTCAGCCCAGCCGGCGCGCAGGTATACCCAGTCGTGCCGAACCGGACGCTCACCGTCCATCAGCGTGCATCTCCCGGGGCCGGATGAACCGAGGACCTCACCCGCTGATTCATTACCCGGATTCGCGCGTCCGGTGGGGCGCAACCTGCACGACGCGCCGCGGGAGGCCCGCACCTCGTCAATCTCCCCGGAAAACCGGGTGGGAGCCCGGCGCACGCATCAGGGCTTCCCCGGATGGCTTTTCGCGGCGGGCTAGCGGGGCTTCTGGAGGATGGGGCTCGCGGCGCTCACGTGCTGGCGGCGCATGTCGATGAGGATGTCGTAGTTGCGCGGCTCGGGGGCGACGGGGCCGGCGGCGAAGCGGTAGAGGCCGCTCACGTCGCGCTCGCGGGGGAAGCGCTCCTTCACCAGGGCCTTGAGCATCTCCTTGGCCACCCACTCCGCGTCCACGGAGACGGAGCCGAACTCGTCCAGGTAGTGGAAGGGCGCGGTGGAGTCCGCCTGCTTCGCGGTGAGGACGAAGACGCGCGGCTTGCGGTCCGGGACGACGAGGCTCGCGCCCCGCTCCATCACCGCCAGCTCCCGGCCCTGGGGCAGGGCGAACAGCTCCAGCGACTGCTCGTGCGCGAGGAAGGCGCTGAAGGCCACGAACACGGTGAGCAGGCCCGTGGCCACGCGCGGGCCGTGCTTCGGCCAGATGGTGCCCAGGTTCACCAGCGACGCGGCGAAGAACACGGCCCACACGCCGGTGAGCGCGTTGAGCGTGCGGTAGGTGGGCCACCGCTCCCCGGCGAGGAAGCTCACCGAGTACGCCGCGCCCGACAGCGTCACCAGCGCCAGGAGCCAGCGCCCCACGCCGCCCAGCCCGGAGCGGCGCCCCTCCACCGCGACGCCCACGCCCAGCAGCGTCAGCGTCAGCGCCACCATGGCCCAGTAGCCGTCCATGTCGCCCACCGGCGCCTCGTTGAGCGCCGACAGCGCGAGCGCGTTGGGGAACACGTGCGTGAGCGCCCAGACGGTCTTGTCCACCCAGTGCTTCTCGAAGGTGAGCCGGGGCGAGGGCGGGAAGACGCCCGCCTTGAACAGCACCTGCGTGACGGCGTACGCGAGCGTCAGGCCCGCGCCCATCACCAGCAGGTGCTTGAGCATCCAGCGCGCGGTGTCCTTCAGCGACACGTCGCGGTGCACCACCAGCGACGCCGCCAGCAGCACCGCGGAGAACAGCCCGCTCACCTGATAGATGAGCGTCGCGGTGGCCATGGCCCCCACCGCGGCCAGCGCGGAGGGCCACCGCACGGGCGCGGACGCTCCGGGCGGGCCCATGGCGCGGCGGGCGAGGGTGAACGCGCCCAGGCCCAGCATCAGCGCCACCGCCTGCGGCCAGCAGATGCTCCAGTTGGCGATGACCTGCGCGGACGGCGTCACCGTGAGGAACCCCGCCAGCAGCGCGGCGGAGCCCGGCCGCCAGCCCTCCCTGCGCAGCAGCAGGAACACCGCCGCCGCGAGCACGCCCAGCCCGGCGACGCCCAGCAGGCGCAGCCCCATCAGCCCGTCGATGCCGCCCGCCGCCTTCGCGGACGCCTCCAGCATCCAGCCGTAGAGCGGCCGGCCCTGCGAGGCGCAGACGCGGAGGATCTTCCCCGGCTCCTCGCGCGCCTCGCGGAGGATGGCGTAGTCATCCCGCAGGCCATACCGGTGGATGATCGCGCTCCAATAGATGAGCCAGGGGAGCAGGAGCAGCAGGGCCACGGCGCCGGGAACCACCAGCGCGCGCGGCGTGGGACGCTTCGTCAACGAAGGGGCCATCAGGGTTGACGCAACGTAGCAGAGGCCTCCCCACGACTCTCGGAGGAACCGGGACACGGCAGCGTTCCAGTCAGGTTGAGAAGGGCGGGGCTCCAACCACTTGCGGGTCCTCACCGAACTCCGGGCCTCGGGGCGCTCTCACGACGGTGAGCACGGGCCGCGCGTCCGACAGGGACGGGGTGAAGAGCGAGGGCTGGTCGGGGTCCGCGAACACGGTGGCGAAGTCCTCCGGCGTGAGGCCCCGCGCGAGCCGGGCCGCGAACGAGTCCTTGAGCAGGCGCACGTAATATTCGACGTCGTAGTCGCGCGCGTCATCGTCCGTGGGGGCACCCCGGGCGGGGCGGGAGGCGGGCTCGCCGTCCTCGGCGTCCGCGTCCGGGAGCAGGCCCGCGCGGCCGCCCGTGGCGCGGTAGATGCGCACGCGCTCGCCCAGGGCCCAGTGCTCGCGGCCGTTCGTGAGCAGGGCTTCGTACGGCAGCTCCTTTCGCTGCTTGCGCGTGGCCAGGTACTGCGAGGGGGACTTGGTCAGCCGCACCTGCGCGGAGACCTCGAAGGTGGGCACCTGCCGCCGGCGCAGCGCCATCACCGCGTCCACGTAGGTGTCGCGCACGGCGCGCACGTCCCCTGCGAGCAGGTGCTGGAGGGCGCGGCGCAGGAAGGCTTCTCCGTAGGGCTCCGCGCGGCTGGAGCGGAAGGCCACGCCGCGCAAGAGGAGCGGGCCGTGGTACGGCTGGAGCGCGTAGTTCTTGGGCTCGTGCGACAGCATGGCGGCGTAGCGCCCGTCGAACTCCAGCTTCACGCGCGGCGGCAGCAGGCTGGCGACCTCGGACACCACGCGGCGCTCGTCGGCCTCCGTCCAGTCCTCCGGCACCGCGAAGTAGACGCCGTCCGTGTCCGCCTCCAGCAGCGTTACGCCCCGGGGCGCCAGCTCGCGGCACATCAGGCCCAGCAGCTCGCGTCCGCGCCGCGTCACCTCGTTGGCGGCGTGCACGTCCGAGAAGCGGGTGAGGCCCACCGCGCCCAGGTAGCCGTAGGCGGAGTTGATGAGGATCTTCATCGCCGCGGAGACCGCCTCGTGCGTGTGGCGCTCCTGCGAGCCGGGCGGGGCCCTCTTCGCCTGGGCCTTCGCGTCCAGGCGCTGATCCACCAGCCGGTCCACCAGCGCGAGCAGCGCGTTCAGCCGGTCGCGCCTGGGGCCGATGCGGTACTGGCGCATGAGCGACGGGTAGAGGCTGGCCACGTCCGCCTTCACGATGTGGCGCGCGACGCCGGTGGCGAACAGGTGCAG
>JAFADT010000135.1 GCA_023424585.1 Pseudomonadota bacterium | reverse complement strand
CGTGGGGGGCAGCCGCAGGCCGCGAAGCCGCAGGCCCCCGCGAAGGCCGTGGAGGCGGATGAGCGCACGCTGCTGGTCGAGGAGGAGCCGGTGTTCCGGGAGGCCGTCCGCAAGCTCGCGGAGAAGTCCGCCAGCCTGGGGCGCTTCTATGCGTTCGCCGCCATGAAGACGGAGGACCGCGCGCGCGCCCTGAAGGCAGTAGAAGGAGTGGATGGAGTGAAGGTGGCGGCGGAAGGCGAAGGCCGCAACCGACGCGTGGTGTTCACCCCGGCCAAGCCCGCCCCGATGCCCAAGCGGAGCCTGCTGCCGGACGACGACGAGGACGACGTCGACGCCTGAGCAGGTGTTGCCCGCTTGGGCCGCCGGCGGGCGCGAGAGGAGCGAATGGGTAAGGCGAAGGGTTTGAAGGACAAGCTGTACGGCGCGGCGGTGCTCAAGATGAGCTTCCGCCTGCGAGGGGACGAGGAGTCCCCGGCGTTCCGCTTTGTCTACCCGGGCGTGCTGCGCGACCTGGAGGTCGATGACGCCGAGGTGGAGAAGTACATCGAGGAGCACCGCGACGACGTGGAGCGCGCGGCCCGCGGCTCCACGCCGCCGCAGGGCGCCCGGTAGGCTGGAGTCCGGGCCCGCCCCCGCGGGAACGTGGCCGGGCCCCCTCCGACATGACGCCTGACACCGCCACCATCGTCGCGCTCGCCACCGCACCCGCCGCTGGAGCGGTGGGCATCCTCCGGGTGTCCGGGCCGGCGGCGCTGGAGGTGGGGCGGAGGCTGGCGCCCGGAGTTCCCTCGTCCCCCGCGCCTCGGCATGCGTACCTGACGGCGTTCGTGGACGCGGCGGGCGCGGTGCTGGACGAGGGGCTGTTCCTCTACTTCCAGGCGCCCCGGTCGTTCACCGGAGAGGACGTGGTGGAGCTCCAGGCGCATGGCAGTCCGCGCCTCCTGCGGCTGCTGCTCGCGCGGGCGCTGGAGGATGAGCGCGTGCGCCCGGCGCTTCCCGGGGAGTTCACCCGGCGCGCGTTCCTGAGCGGCCGCATCGACCTGACCCGCGCGGAGGCGGTCGCGGACCTGGTGGCCGCGGATTCGGAGGCGGCCGTGCGCGCCGCCGCGGCCGGGCTGTCCGGCGCGCTGGCTGAGCGGATCCGCGCGTTGGAGACGCCGCTGCGCGAGCTGCACGCGGACCTGGAGGGCGTCCTCAACTTCCCCGACGAGGCGGAGGGCGCGGACGCGGAGGCCGGCCCTCGCGTCGCCGCGCTGCGTGCGGAGGCGGAGGCGCTGCGCGCGGAGGTGGGGCGTGGACGGCTGGTGCGCCAGGGCGCGCGCGTGGCGCTCTACGGCCCGGTGAACGCGGGCAAGTCCACGCTGTTCAACCGGCTGGTGGGCGAGGCCCGCGCGCTGGTGGATGACGAGCCCGGCACCACGCGCGACGCGCTGGAGGCCCGCGTCGAGTGGGACGGCCTGGGCGTCACGCTCTACGACACCGCCGGCCTGCGCGAGGCCCCAGGACGCGTGGAGGCCCTGGGCATCGCGCGAACGAAGGAGCTGCTCGCGGCCGTGGACCTGGCGATCCTCGTGCTGCCTCCAGGGACGTCGCGCGAGGAGGCCGCGTCGTGGACGCGCGAGGCCGGCGCCACACCCGTGCTCGTCGTCACCGGCAAGTGCGACGTCCTGCCGGGGGGACAGCAGGCGCAGGGCTCGCGCCATGATGGCGCGGGAGCGGCCGACTTCGCGGGCTCACCGCTCGGCGAAGGGGCGCGGGGCCCGAGCCCTGATGGCGCGGGAGCGGCGCGCCCGGGGACCTCGTCCGGCGGGGATGCGACGTCCGAGGTCCTCCCCTCCCCTGCCCCGCCGCGCGTCAGCGGCCTCACGGGCGAAGGCGTGGAGGCGCTCCGGGCCTCCGTGCTCACGCGGCTGTGGGGCGGTGGCACTCCCTCCGCGGTGGCGCTCATCTCCGAGCGTCACGCGGATGCCCTGCGTCGCGCCGCCGAGGCGCTGGGCCGCGCGGCGGAGGCCTCTCGCGTCTCCACCCTGGAGGTCCTCTCCGGCGAGGTGGGGCTCGCCCTGGAAGCCCTGGGCGAAGTGTCCGGAACGAGCGCTTCGGAAGCACTCCTGGACACCCTCTTCCAGCGCTTCTGCATCGGGAAGTAGCGCCCGGCGGGCGGCGGTCCGCATGTCAGACCCCTCCCTAGAATGCCTCGCGTTCACCGGCGCTCCCCGAGGATTCATGACGGCACTTCAGCACCTTCAACCCACCTCTCACTCCCTGCTCTCGGCGCTGCCGTCGGGCTGGGTGGGGGAAATCCTCGATGGCGAGCTGGTGGCCTCGCCCCGCCTCTCCGTGGCGCCCGCGCGAGCGGCCTTCATGATGGGGGTGGAGCTGGGAGAGCGGCTGGATCTACGCCGCGGCGGCAACGGCCGCTGGTGCTTCCTGCGCGCGCCGGAGCTGCACCTGGGCGAGGACATCCTCGTGCCCGACCTGGCCGCCTGGCGCCGTGAGCGCGTGGCCGCTCCGCCGGAGCCCGGTGCCCCGTTCTTCACCCTGGTGCCGGATTGGGTCTGCGAGGTCCTCACCCCCGCCACCACCGCGCTGGACCGGGCCCGCAAGCTGCCCCTGTATGCGCGGGCTGGCGTGTCCTACGTCTGGCTGGTGGACCCCGTCGCGCGCACGCTGGAGGTCTACCAGCGCCTCAAGCGCGGCTGGCTCCTCGTCGCGAGCCACGAGGACGAGGCCCTCGTGCGCGCCGAGCCCTTCGCCTCCGTCCCCCTGGAGCTGGGCTCGCTGTGGCTCCCCGAGGCGGCGGAGGAGCCGCCCCGCCTCGCCGCGGTGCCTTGAGCGCTCAGCTCGCGTGCTTGAGGCGCGCTTCCTCGGAGGCGCGCGACAGCCGCCGCACCGCGCGCAGCAGCAGGTCCGGATCCACCGGCGCCGCCACGAAGCCCCGGGCGTGCACCGCCTGCGCTCGGGGCAGGTCCCGCTCCGGCGCCTTGCCCGCCACCAGCACCTGCGCGCGAAGCCGCTGCGCCAGCACCTCCATCGCGGGCAGCGGCGCCACCACCACCTGCGCCTCGCTCGCGGTGCACACGTCCCCGGTGCTCGCCACCTTCACCGTGAACCCCGCCTCGCCCAGCACCCGCACCAGGCCGGCCGCCGCTTCCGCGCCCCAGCCGTACACCAGCACCTGCTCGCGCACCGTCACGCGCGGCGCCGGCAGCGGTGCCCGGGCGACCTCCAGGGGCGCCAGCATCGGCAGGTCCACGCTGTCACCCTCCCGCGCGGACTCCCGGGGCTCCGGCGCCGGCAGGTCCGTCAGCTCCGCCAGGGACTGGCCCACCACCAGGGGTGACTCGTCCCACTCCGGCAGGGAGAAGCCCTCCATCCCGGGCCGGCGTCGCGGCGTCGCCGGCTCGCCCCGGTACAGCCTCCCGATGGCCCGCTCCAGCGCCACGTCCGTGGCCAGCCGGGGCACCACCCGCGCCTTCCCGGAGACGCTCTTCACCACGTCCAGCGTGGCCAGGCTCGCCGGCGCCGCCAGGGCCACCACCAGCACCTCCCGCGGCCCCTGCCCCTCCAGCCGCAGCGGCACCACCCGGTGGGCCTCCGCCACCCTGCCCGGAATCAGCCTCGCGAGCGCCGCGTCCAGCGGCCAGGTGTCCAGGTCCACCGCCTCCACGCCGGACTGGGCCGCCAGCGCGGACAGCACCGCCTCCGCCGTGCAGAAGCGCTGGTCCACCACCACCTGCCCCAGCGCCACGCCCCACTTGCGCTGGTACGCCAGCGCCGACTGCAGCTGCAACGCGTCCACCACACCCCGCGCCAGCAGGATGTCCCCCAGTCGCTTATTCATCGCTCGCTCTCCTCCGGCCCCCCTCGGTACTCCAGCCGGGACGACCTGCTCGACATGCCCTCCCCTCTACGCTGGGATGGTGTAAAATTACAACGAAACCGGAGGAAAAGAGGCCGGAGGAAGTCCGGATTCCAGACCTGGTTTGGAAAGCGGTGTGCCCTCTCCCTTCGTCCGGGCGGTCTCACCGTCCTTCAACGGACCCTGCCCCAATCCTTGAAGGGGGGACGACAAAGCGGACGTTCATTGGCAGACCTGAGGGTGGCCGGATGTCGCAGACGTTCCTAGCCTGTACGCATGGCTGACGCGGGCTTGAGAGAATTCGTGCGGATGCTCCGCGCGCGCCGTGTCGCTCCCGGGGGACTCGCGGGGGTGGACGCCCAGCTGGCGGGGCTCCGGTTGGAGCCCTCCAGCCTCAGGCCGTACCTGCACTTCCTGCCGGGCCGCTACACGCGCAACCTCGTCCACCGCGACGAGGGCATGGAGATCATCGTCAACTGCTGGTCTCCGGGCGTGGCGTCACCCATCCACGACCATGACGGCCAGGAGTGCTGGTTCAGCGTCCAGCGCGGCGAGTTCCTCCTGGAGAACTACCCGCTGCTGGAGGGGGGAACGGCGCCCGGCGCGGCGCGGCTGGGGGCGCCGGTGCGCGTGGGGCCGGTGGGCGCGGGGCACGTGGACTTCCGAGACCCGGGCGCCTCCATCCACCGCGTGAGCGTCGCCGGCGACGCCCCGGGCGTGACGCTGCACGTCTACTCCGGCCCGGTGGCCCGCTGCCTCGTGTTCGATCCGCGGCGCCACCGCTGCGCGGCCCACTCGCTGAGCTACCACAGCGTCTTCGGGCGGCCGGTGCGGCCCGCCGAGGGCCGCGTCCCCGCCCCCCTGCACCCCTGAGCTACCAGCGCACCTCGGGGAGCGGCGCGTACAGCGCGCGCTCCTCCGCGCCCGGCCCGGTGAGGCCCAGCTTCGCGCCCACGCGGTACACGGCCCGCACCTGCTCCATCAGCCGGGCCGACACGGTGGCCTGGCTTCCGGCCTCGTCATCGCTGTTGTCCGCCTCGTGCTTGCCCAGCAGCTCCGACAGCACCTGGCCCGTGGGCCGGGGGCGCGGGAAGACGACGACGCGGACCGGGGCGTCCTTGTCCAGCTTCACCGCCTCCTTCGCCAGCTCCAGCGCCTTCGGGTAGCCGCCGAGCGCGTCCACCAGCCCGCGCTCCAGCGCGTCCTCGCCCGTCCACACGCGCCCCTTGGCGACCGCCTGGAGCTTCTCCAGCGGCATGCCCCGCGCCTGGGCGGCCCGGCTGGTGAAGTCCAGGTAGATGGTGTCCAGCTCGGACTCCAGCTGCGCGCGCTGCTCGGGGGTGAACTCCTGGTCCGAGGAGGAGAAGGTGGCGTTCCTTCCGAAGGCGATGGTGTCGAAGTTCACGCCCAGCTTCGCCCACAGCTCCGACGTGACGAACTTGCCGTTGTACACGCCGATGCTCCCCGTCAGCGTGCCCGGCTGGGCGACGATCTTGTCCCCGTCCATGGCCACGAAGTAGCCGCCGCTGGCCGCGTACGTCCCCATGGTGACGATGACGGGCTTGCCCGCCTCTCTCGCGCGCTGCACCTCGCGGCGGATGGTGTCGCTGGCGGAGTAGCTGCCGCCCGGGCTGTCCACGCGGAAGAGGATGGCCTTCACGGACGGGTCCTCCACCGCCTTGCGGAAGGCCCCCGCCACCGTGTCGCCGCCCATCACCTGGCCGCCGGAGAGCGGGTTGGACTGGCTCTTGCCGCGCAGCACCTCGCCCACGCCGTAGATGAGCGCGATGGTGGCGCTGCCCGTCTGGTGCGGCCGGCCCGCGCGCTCCAGGTACTTGTCCACGTAGAGGAACTTCGCGCCCTCGCCGGCCTCCCGCTTGAGCTCGTCGTGGATCTCGTCGCGGTAGCGCAGCCCGTCCACCAGCTTCGCGTCCACGGCCGCCTGACCCAGCAGGGGCGCGCGGTCGATGAGGGCGCGCACCTCGTCCTCGGACAGCTTGCGGCCCTCCGCCACGCCCTTCACCACCTGGCGGAAGAGGCTGCCGCCGAAGGCCTCCGTGGCCTCGCGCTGGTAGGGGCCGTAGGACTCGTCGGTGAAGGAGTTGACGGCGTTCTTGTACTCGGCGCGCTTGGCGAACTCCGGCTTCACGCCGAGCTTCGCGAAGGCGTCGCGCGCGAAGGGCGTCTCCATCACCAGGCCGGTGAGCCCCACGTCGCCGGAGGGCTGGATGTAGACGGCGTCGAAGGCGCTCGCCAGGTAGTAGGCGCCGGTGCCGTTGCCCGCCTCGCCGAAGCCGTCCGCGTAGGCCACCGCCCGCTTGCCCGACGCGCGGAAGGCCTTCACCGCGTCCCGCAGCTCCTGCACCTGCGCCGCGCTCCCCGGCTGGCCGATGCGCACCACCAGCGACTTCACCCGGGGGTCCCTGGCGCCCTGCTCCAGCCCCTCCACCACGTCCCGGAGCGACGTGGGCTCCTCGCCGAAGGCGCCCGCCAGGGACGTGTCCAGCGTGTACTCCGGCAGCGGCTGCTGGAGGTCCAGCTCCAGGATGAGGTTGGACGGCACGCCTGGCTTGCTCGCCGCCGCGAGCATCAACAGCCCCACCACACCCACCACGAAGAGGATGGACAGCGCTCCAATGAAGGCCAGCGCGCCAATGAAGAAGCGTTTCATCCGGAAGGACTCCTGGTCCACGTGCCCGAGGGACGGCCCCCGACCTCCAGGCGGCCTACCATCAACGTGCGCGCCGGACGACGCTTGCGTGCCAGGGAGTGACAGACGGCTGACGGGGAGCCAGGGCCCGCCCGTCCTGGTGGGCGGGGGGCGGGCCGGCACCCGGGCCCGGGCGGGGGGCGCGCCGGTGCACACCGTCTCCCCAGGGGCATCCGGGCGCGGGACCCATGGACCTCCGCGCGCGTCTTCTTTCCAGCCCCGGGAGGCATGGGATGCGGAAGCGACGGTTGGGCAACTCCGACATGGACCTCACCGCGCTGGGGTTCGGCGCGTGGGCCATTGGAGGGGGCGGCTGGGCGTTCGCCTGGGGCGCGCAGGACGACGCGCGGTCCATTGAGGCCATCCAGCGCGCGCTGGATTCAGGCATCAACTGGATCGACACGGCGGCGGTGTATGGGTTGGGGCACTCCGAGGAGGTGGTGGCCCGGGCGCTCAAGGGCCGGGACCGGCGGCCGTACCTCTTCACCAAGTGCGGCATGGTCTGGGATGACCGGGGCAAGGTCCGCCGCAGGCTGAAGGCGGACTCGGTGCGCAAGGAGTGCGAGGCGTCCCTGCGCCGGCTGAAGGTGGAGGCCATTGACTTGTATCAGGTGCACTGGCCGGTGGACGCGGGGGCGGAGCTGGAAGAGGGGTGGACGGCGCTGGCGGAGCTGAAGCGGCAGGGCAAGGTGCGCTGGCTGGGGGTGTCCAACTTCGATGTCTCGCAATTGGAGCGGGTGCGGCGCATCGCCCCGGTGACGTCGTTGCAGCCGAAGTACTCGCTCATCCACCGGGACATCGAGGACGAGGTGCTGCCCTACTGCCAGCGGCAAGGCATTGGCGTCATCGTGTATTCACCCATGGCCTCCGGCCTGCTGACGGGCGCCATGACCCGCGAGCGCATCCAGGCAATGCCAAACGACGACTGGCGCCGCGACGACGCGGACTTCCAGGAGCCGAAGCTGTCGCATCACCTGTCGCTGGTGGAGCGCATGCGCGAGGTGGGGGCGCGGCATGACCGCTCCCCGGCGGAGGTGGCCATCGCCTGGACGCTGCGGGAGCCGGCCGTCACCGCGGCCATCGTCGGGGCGCGCAGCGCGAAGCAGGTGGATGGCTTCATCCAGGCCGGGGACTTCCGGCTGACGTCCGAGGAGGTCCGCGAGGTGGAGGAGGCCCTGGGGTCCGGCTCCGCGATGGCGCCCGGGGGCATCTACGCCTGAGCGAGGGGGCGCATGGAGGGCTCAGCCCTCCCCTGGGCCGTCCACGTGCTCTTCCAGGGCGTCGATGCGCTCGCGGTCGGACGCCTGGGCCTCCGCGAGCTGGTGCAGCATGCGGCCCGTCTGACCGAACATCTTCGTCTGGGTGCGCTTGACGCTGTCCACTTCCTTCGCCAGCGCCGAGACGTGCGTGGCGAACTCCCCCATGTTGTCGCGGAAGCCATCCACCTCCCGTGAGAAGGCGCGCACCTGGTCCGCGAAGACCTGGGTCCTCCTGAAGACGACCCGGCACTTCATGCGGAGCGCCCGCAGCGCCTGCTCCGTCCGCGCGAACTGCTCCTTCGACTCCTCCTGCATCTCGCGGAACTCCCGCAGCATCTTCAGCATCAGGTCCCCGCCCGTCGCCTTCGCCATTCCGTTTCCCTCCCTGGTGACGCGCGAGTCTCCTCCCAACCCATCCTGACATCGGATCCGCGCCAGGATACCTGACGACCTGTGAGGTTGGAAGCTGGGGACAGGACCCGACACGGCCCCTGGAGGACCCTGGGGGTCGCCTGCCCGAAGGGCCCGGGGGTTCTCGGGATGGTAGGAACGGGGGGCGCGGTTAGAAGTCCCGTGCCCACTCCTTCGCACCCCGAGGACCGCATGACGCGTCGTACCCCGCTCGCCCTGCTGGCCGCCCTGCTCGTGGCGGCCTCGCCAGCGTGGGCCCTGGCTCCGGCTCCCCTCCCCCGGCCCGCCGCCACCGCCCGCGCTCCCGCGAAGCCGGCCACCCTGGCCCCGGTCGCGAGCGTGGAGGGCATCACGGAATACCGCCTGCCCAATGGCCTGCGCGTCCTGCTCTTCCCGGACCCCACCAAGGCCACCGTCACCGTCAACGTCACCTACCTCGTGGGCAGCAAGCACGAGGGCTACGGCGAGACGGGCATGGCCCACCTGCTCGAACACCTGATGTTCAAGGGCACGCCCACCACCCCCAACGTGCCCCAGGCCCTCACGGAGCGCGGCGCGCGCCCCAACGGCACCACCTGGCTGGACCGCACCAACTACTTCGAGACCCTGCCCGCGTCGGACGACAACCTGTCCTGGGCGCTGTCCTTCGAGGCGGACCGCATGGTCCACAGCTTCATCGCCCAGAAGGACCTGGACAGCGAGATGACCGTGGTCCGCAACGAGTTCGAGTCCGGCGAGAACGACCCGCGCGGCATCCTCTTCAAGCGCACCATGAGCGCCGCGTACCTCTGGCACAACTACGGCAAGGCCACCATCGGCGCGAAGGCGGACCTGGAGCACGTGCCCATCGACCGGCTCCAGGCCTTCTACCGGCGCTACTACCGCCCCGACAACGCGATGCTCGTCATCGCTGGCCGCTTCCAGCCGGAGAAGGCCCTGGCGCTCGTGCAGGCCACCTTCGGCAGGCTCCAGAAGCCCGCGGAGCCCGTGCCCCTCACGTATACCGAGGAGCCCACCCAGGACGGGGAGCGCGAGGTCACGCTGCGCCGCGTGGGCGACAACCCATTGATCAACACCCTCTACCACGTGCCGGAAGGCGCCCACCCGGACTTCGCCGCCATCGACGTGCTCACCCAGGTGCTGGGCGACGTGCCGTCCGGCCGCCTCTACAAGGCGCTCGTGGAGACGAAGAAGGCCTCGCGCGTCGGCGCCTTCAACTACCAGCTGCGCGACCCGGGCATCCTCGGCTTCCGCGCCGAGGCCCGCCAGGACCAGCCCCTGGCCCCCGTGCGCGACATCCTCCTCAAGACCGTGGAGGAGGCCTCGCGCACGCCCTTCACCGCAGAAGAGGTGGGCCGCGCGAAGACGAGCCTCGCGAAGCAGACGGAGCTGCTGCTCAACAACTCCGAGCGCGCCGCCATCCTCCTGTCCGAGTGGGCCGCCGTGGGCGACTGGCGCCTGCTCTTCCTGCACCGCGACCGCATCGAGGCCGTCACGCCCGCGGACGTCACCCGCGTGGCCGCCGCGTACCTCAAGCGCTCCAACCGCACCCTGGGCACCTTCGTGCCCACGCCCAGGCCGGACCGCTCGGAGCTGCCGCCCCCGGTGGACGTGGCGAGGATGGTGGACGGCTACCAGGGCAAGGTCGCCGTCGCCCAGGGCGAGGCCTTCGACCCCTCCCCCGCCAACATCGAGTCGCGCGTGCAGCGCGGCGAGCTGTCCAACGGCGTGAAGTACGCGCTGCTGCCCAAGAAGACGCGCGGGGAGATGGTCAACCTGGCGCTGGACCTGCACTGGGGCAGCGCGGAGGCCGTGAGCGGCAAGCTGCCCGCCGCGGCCTACGCCGGCGGCATGCTGATGCGCGGCACGGCGAAGCACACCCGCCAGCAGCTGGTGGACGCGTTCGACCAGCTCAAGGCCCGCGTGGGCGTGGACGGCGGCGCGCTGGGCGCCAGCGTCTCCATCGAGTGCCCCCGCGCGAGCCTCCCGGAGGTCCTCAATCTGGTGGCGGAGGTCCTGCGCGAGCCCGCCTTCGACGCGAAGGAGTTCGCGCTCCTCAAGCAGGAGCGGCTGGCCTCGCTGGAGTCGCAGCGCAGCGAGCCGCAGCCCCAGGGCAGCATCGCGTTCTGGCGCGTGCTGAGCGCGCACTACCCCAAGGGCCACCCGTACTACGTGCCCACCCTGGAGGAGCGCCTGGCGGACGCGAAGGCCGTCACGCTGGAGCAGGCGCGCGCCTTCCACCGCCAGTTCTACGGCGCCTCGCGCGGCGAGCTGGCGGTGGTGGGGGACTTCGACGCGAAGGCGCTCCCGTCGCTCGTGGGCGGCCTGCTCGCCGGCTGGAAGAGCCCGGCGCCCTACGCGCGCGTGCCGCGCACGTACCAGGCCGTGGCCCCGAAGTCCGTGGTGCTGGAGACGCCGGACAAGGCCAACGCGTACTTCCTCGCGGGCCAGCTGCTCCAGCTGCGCGACGACGACGCGGACTGGCCCGGCGTGATGATGGGCAACTTCATGCTGGGCGGCGGCTTCCTCAACTCGCGGCTGGCCACGCGCGTGCGCCAGCAGGACGGCCTGTCCTATGGCGTGGGCAGCAGCGTGTCCGTCGAGCAGCAGGACACGGTGGGCTGGTTCGTCACCTACGCCATCCACGCGCCGCAGAACGCGCAGAAGCTGGAGGTCGCCATGCGCGAGGAGGTCGACCGCGCCGTGCAGAAGGGCTTCACGCAGCAGGAGCTGGACAAGGCGCGCGCGGGCCTCCTGGAGTACCGCCAGTCCGCTCGCGCGCAGGACGGGAACCTGGCGCATCAGCTGGCGGACGGCCTGTACCTGGGGCGCACGCTCGCGTTCGACGCGGCCGTGGAGGCGAGGCTCCAGAAGCTGACCCCCGAGGACGTGCGCAAGGCCCTGTCCAACCACGTGGACTTCAGCAAGGCCACCCTGGTGCGCGCCGGTGACTTCGCGGGCGCGTCCAAGCCGCCGGCGCCGGCGCCCGCCAAGGCGAACGCGGCGCCGTGAGGCCGTGTCTGTCATTGGGCGTGGGCGCTAGAGTGCGCGCCCATGCCCGTGCAACTGGTGGAAGGCGACCTGCTGGACCAGCCGGTGGACGCCATCGTCAACGCGTGGAACCGGAACCTCCTCCCCTGGTGGCTGCTCCTGCCGCAGGGGGTGTCCGGGGCCATCAAGCGCCGGGGCGGCACGGCGCCCTTCCGTGAGCTGGCGCGCGTGGGGCCCATGCCCCTGGGCTCGGCGGTGGTGACCGGGCCGGGGCGCCTGCCCTTCAAGGCCATCATCCACGTGGCCGGCATCGACATGCTCTGGCGCGCGTCCGCGCGGTCCATCCAGGACTCGGTGCGGAGCGCGCTGGCGCGGGCCGGGGAGCACGGCTTCCGCGCCGTGGCGTTCCCCATCATCGGGGCGGGCTCCGGCGGCTTCGACGAGGACCGCGCGCTGGCGCTGATGCGCGAGGTCCTGGCGGACGCCCCCGCTTTCGACGTGCGCGTGGTGCGCTTCCGCCGTTAGACGGAGCGCACCTCTTCACACGCAGCGAGGGTGACATGATCGACCTGTATACGTGGGGTACGCCGAACGGCTTCAAGGTCTCCGTGGCGCTGGAGGAGCTGGCGCTGCCGTACACCGTGCATGCGCTGGACATCTCCACCGGCGTGCAGAAGCAGCCCGCGTTCCTGGCCATCAACCCCAACGGCCGCATCCCCGCCATCGTGGACCGCGCGGAGGGCGACTTCGCCGTCTTCGAGTCCGGCGCCATCCTCATCTACCTGGCGGAGAAGACGGGCCGGCTGATGCCCACGGACGCCAAGGGCCGCTCGCGCGTCATCCAGTGGCTGATGTTCCAGATGGCCGGCGTGGGCCCCATGCAGGGGCAGGCCAACGTCTTCTTCCGCTACTTCCCGGAGAAGCTCCAGCCCGCCATCGACCGGTACCAGAACGAGACGCGCCGCCTCTACACGGTGCTGGAGAGCCGCCTGAAGGACCACGAATACCTGGCCGGCGACTACAGCATCGCGGACATCGCGAACTGGGCGTGGGTGCGCTCGCACGACTGGGCCGGCGTGTCCCTGGAGGGGCTGCCGGGCGTGCAGCGGTGGCTGGCCTCCATCGAGCACCGGCCCGCCGTGCAGCGCGGGCTGGACGTGCCCACGCCTCGCAAGGAGGAGGCGGCGCGGACGGACGCGCAGCGCATCGAGGGCGCTCGGGGCCTCATCCAGCGCTGAGGCCCCCTCCCCTACCCTCTTCGTGGACCCGGACAACCGCCCCCGGTGTGCACATGATGGGGGCGTTCAAGGTTCCCGGGCCGGGCCGCGTGGGCCCCGCGCCGGGAGCCCAGGGAGTGGATGACATGGAAGCGGTGCGGAGCCTGGGCCGGTGGGCCGGACTGTGTCTGGCATTGGGACTGTGGGGCGCGTGCACGCCGAGCGGCGGCGGCACCGTGCGCGCGTCGCGGGACAACGTGGCGCCGGACGGCTGCGCGCCGGCCACGTGCTCGCAGGCGATGGTGGCGTGTGGGCGGACGCCGGATGGCTGCGGCGGCTTCATTGACTGCGGCGACTGTCAGGCCGGCACGTGCACCGAGGGCCGCTGCGTGGCGCCGCCCATGGCCGAGGAGCCGAAGAAGGACGCCCCGGGGCCCCTGAGCACCTGCACCCCCGGGTGCAAACCCAACGAGTCCTGCGTGGACAGCCGCTGCGTCTGCCAGCGCGCGACGTGCGCCACGCTGGGGCTGAAGTGCGGCACCGCGGACGACGGCTGCGGCGGCGTGGTGCAGTGTGGCGCGTGCGTGCCCGCGTGCCGGCCGGACGAGATGGAGTGCTGCGGCGCGTGCATCCCGAAGTCCGACGGGCGCTGCCCGGAGAACGTGCACTGCCCCTCCCGGTCGAGCCCCCTGCCCACCCGCTGACGCCGCGCGGCTCCGGGTCCCCGGTGGAGGGCCCGGAGCCCGGAATGTCAGACCCCCCCGCTATACCCTTCCCCGTCGCGCACACGGGAGGTCCGCCGGCCTCGCTGGTTCGAGTCCGAAAGCCCCATGCGCCCTCACCGCACGGGCAGGTCGGCTCCCGTG
>JAFADT010000672.1 GCA_023424585.1 Pseudomonadota bacterium | reverse complement strand
GTCGTCGTAGCCCATTGCCCGCTCAGCACCCGAAGCCGCCCACGGCCGCGTGCGGCTCGCTCACGCGGCTGGGGTTGATTCCCACGGGCGCCGTGGCAGACCTGGGGAGGGGCTCGGCGCGTTGATAGGCTTTCAGCGGATTCAGGGTGGAGTGGAAAGGTGAGGCGATGCGGTGCGGATTCGGAGGGGCGTTGGTGTCGTGCCTGCTCGCATGTGTGCTCGGGTGCTCGACGCCTCAGGAGAACCTCGTTCTGGCACGCGGAGACGGGGTCGCCGGCGAAGCGGCCGAGCGCATCGGCACCGAGGTGACGGCCCCCAGCGTGGCTGCGGGTGACGCGCGAGCTGTGCGAGGGACGGTGCTGGGGCCGCGGGGCGCCGTCGCGAATGCCGTGGTGATGGCGACGGCCGCCCAGCCACCGACGCCGCTGGAGATGATTCCCTGTCCATCCCG
Source organism: Pseudomonadota bacterium (assembly GCA_023424585.1). GTDB lineage: Bacteria > Myxococcota > Myxococcia > Myxococcales > Myxococcaceae > Corallococcus. Next base: position 18,742 of record JAFADT010000672.1, on the reverse strand, counting down.
CGACGACTGGGAGGACACCGGGCTCCTCTCTCCCAACTGCCGGGCGGCGTTGTTCACGCTGGAGTCCTGGCGCTCGGAGCGGTTCGGGGAGGAAGCTGTCCTGGCGCGCGCCACCACGGACCGGGAGGGGCGCTTCACGCTGACGGGGATGGGGGCGGGGCGCTTCACGCTCTGGGTCGAGAGCCCCTCGGGCTCAGGCCTCCGGGAGGGCATCGCCGCCGGAACGCAGGACGTGGAAGTGCGGCTGGAGGAGCCGCGTCCGCCGCGGGGGCGGGTGCGCGACGACAGGGGACAGCTCGCCGGGGAGGTCCTGGTCACCGCCATCCACGCCACGCACCGCCGCTACTTCGAGGCCCGCACCGATGCGACGGGCCGGTTCGCGCTCCCGCCGCTTCCGCCTGGCGATTACGTCCTCCTCTTCCAGCGGGAGGGGCTGCTCTCCAGGTTCGCGGAGCTCCATGTCGCGGCCCATCCACCACTCGACGTGACGATGTCGCGCTCACGGACGCTGCCGGGGCGTGTGCTGCGGGGGACGAAGCCGGTGGCGGGGGCCCGGGTATCACTCCATGGCCTGTTTCCCAGCAGGGAGACGGTGACGGACAGTGCCGGACGCTTCACCTTCGACGGCATGGCGCCGGGGCTCCATGTCCTCGCTGCCCAGCACCAGGGGCTGGACGCCCTCTCGGAGGTGGAAGTGGGAGAGGGCGAGGAGCCTCCGGCGGTCGAGCTCACCCTCGGGACCGGCGCGCGGCAGCGGGGCGGGGTCGTGGACGCCAGGGGGAAGCCCATTCCCGGTGCGACCGTGTACGCGCGGTACGGGGGACGCACGGAGTTCGAGTCCGCATGGCGTGCGAGACGGAAGACGAAGTCCGCCGCCGACGGCACGTATGAACTGGGCCCCCTGGTGCCTGGGCGCTACCAGTTCCAGGTCTTCGCCGAAGGCTTCCGGGATGAAGGGCTCATGTGGACCCAAGTGGACGGCAGGAAGCCCAAGACCTTCGTGCTGCGCGACGCCGCGGTGGTGCGGGGGGCCGTGGTGGATCCAGAGGGCCGACCGGTGGGCGGGGCTCACCTCGCCCTGTGGCCCAGGACGGATGACGGGGTCCCCTCGGCGCTGCGCCGTCTGGGGTCTCCAGGGTACCTGGGCCTGGAGTCGGGGGGCCTCACGACGTCCCGTCCAGATGGAACCTTCGTGCTCAACGCCACGGCGGCGGGGCCCTGGTCCCTGAGCGTCCAGCGGGAGGACTTCCAGGACGTCTTCGCGCCCGTGACGTCGCCGGGTTCGGACTTGCGCTTCACGCTCGGGGAGGGCGCGCGCGTGAGCGGTGAGGTGACAGACTCGGAGGGAGTCCCCGCCCGGGGTGCCAGCGTGCGGTTGTTGCCTGTCGATGACGCAACGGGCTCCCTGCCCGAGCTGGCCACGACGACGGATGCGCAGGGCTCCTTCACCTTGAGGGGACCTCCCCCAGGCAGGTACCGGCTCCAGGCGGAGCAATGGGCCTCCATCGGGAAGCGCTGCGTGGCGAGGGACTTGGAGGTTGCCGGTACGGAGGCGAGGCACGAATCCTTGCGGCTTGACCAGGGGCTGCGTGTCTCGGGACGCGTGGTGGACTCCACGGGGAGCCCGCTGGTGGGGACGGAGGTGAGCCTTCAGCACGCTGGCACGTCGCAGGGGCATGAAGGGACTGGCGTCGTGACATGTCCTTCGCACCCGTCCACCTCACGCGCCTGGGCTGGAGAGGATGGGCGCTTCGAGGTGCTCCATCTGGACTCCGGACCGCACGAGCTCACCGTGCATGCGCCGGGCTACACGTTGGATGCCCAGGCGAGCACCGGGATCGCGGCGTCCGAGCGCGCCAGGGCCGTTGTCGTGCAAGCGGGGAGCTCGGACGTGCGCCTGGTGCTGCGCCATGCCCCCGGCATCCGAGGGCGGCTCGTCCGCGAAGATGGCTCGCCCATCACACGCTTCATGCTGGGGGAGGCGGTGGTCGAGGACTTCGAGGGGGCGTTCTATCTCTCCACGGAGGACGCGCCGCCGACCTCCCCGCTGGTGTTCAAGGCACCTGGGCTCGCGACGGTGTCACGCGAGGTGACAGCGCGCAGGGGAGAAGACGTGGATCTGGGCGCGGTGGTGGTGGCCCGGGGCCGGGAGGTGAAGGGGCGGGTGACGAACGCCGTGACGGGGGCCGCCGTTGCTGGCGCGCTGGTGCACCTGGATGGAGTTCCCGAGGACGCGCAAGGGTGGACGGAGCGGGTGGACGTGTCAGGTGCCGAGGGTGGGGTGCGCACGGCGGTGGATGGCACCTTCACCCTCCCGCAGGTGGGGGCGCTCCCCGCGACGCTGCTTGTGACCCATCCCCGATTCGTGCAGGCGCGCGTGCCCCTTTTCGGGCAGGGCGTCTCCGTGCGGCTCGAGCCCGGGGCCACGGTGCGGGGCACGGTTCGTGACGTGCGTACCCGCCTGCTCCGGATCGTCCTGTCCCGCCAGGGGGAACCCTTCGCGGCTGACATCCGCCTGGAGGGAGAGCACTTCTCACGCTCGGACCTCCCCGCGGGCACCTACGAAGTCTTCGTCGACGTCTCGAGTGACAGGGCGCCCCCGTTCGAAATCAAGCCACAGACCGTCACGCTCGCGCCGGGCGGGACCGCGACGTTGAGCTTCGTGAACATGAAGCGGGTGACGCTGCGCCTTCGTGCTCCCACCAACCTGGGGCATCTCAAGACAGCGCTGGTTGCTGGGAGCGTGCCCATGCCGGGAAGTGAAGCCGAACGGCAGCGCATCCTCATGGCTGGCGAACCCACCTTCGATGGGGATGAGCGCACCTGGGTCTTCCAGACCCTGCTGGAGCGCGGGACCTATACCTTCTTCGTCTTCGACCCGAAGGGCGGGGTCGTCCGGACGTTGCGCCAGGAGGTGACGTTGCCGGAGCGGGGCGAGGTTGCCCGCACCCTGGAGATGAAGTGGGTGGACGTGCCAGCGGGTGGGGCGAACGAAGGTGCGCAGTGAGCCTGGAGTTGCTCGTCGCAGGAGAGGATGGGGGGACCTGTCATTGACACGTCAGTGACGCCCCATGACGCGTCATGCACGCCCCGCGGCTACGACTCGGCCTCCCGTGCGACGCGCTCGCCGGGGCGTGGAGACGACTGGCCTTGGTGTTGCAGTGACGAGCGCCACGGGCCCGTGTGCCAGCCGGGTCCGCCAGCCCGCGGGCGGTGGCCCTGGCGTCCACTCCCCATCGAGAGGAGCGTCATCTTCGAATGCTAAATCAAACTCCGGAGTATCAATCCTGTATCCAGAGCTCAGAGAAGGTCTCCTGGCGGCTTGATGAGCTGTTGCCCAAGGACACGGTCCTGGACTTCAGCCACCGGTTCCTTTCGGATGAGCTGACGGGCACGGAAGTCATTCCCTTCCTGAACGCCGAGGAGCGGCTGATGCTGAATCACATCCGCTCCAACAGCTATGCGCACCTGTTCCTGTTCCTGGAGGAGTACGCGGTGGCGCTGGCCGCCCAGCGCGCCAGCCTGGAGCTGCACGGGAACGCGACGCACATGCGCGCGCTCCTGCGCTTCACGGAGGAGGAGCTGAAACACCAGCAGCTCTTCGCGCGCTTCACCGGCGCGTTCGCGCGGGGGTTCAAGGTCGTCCCCGCCCTGCTCGACAACCACGTCGAGGTGGCGCGCGCCATCATGACGAAGTCGAACCTGGGGGTGCTCATCTTCAACCTGCATTTGGAGCTGATGACGCAGCAGCACTATCTGGAGACGGTCCGCGGAAACAAGACCGAGACGCTGGATCCGCTGTTCTGCAACCTGCTCAAGCACCACTGGCTCGAAGAGGCGCAGCACACCCGGCTGGACTTCCTGGAGGCGCAGAAGATCCTCGCCCGGGAACCTGACGCGCTGGAAGCGGCCCTCACGGAGTACGCCGAGCTGCTCCAGGCGCTTCGGGGGACGCTGAACGCCCAGCTCGCGCTCGACCTCCAGACGCTGGAGAGGGCGGTGGGGCGCACGTTCACCCCGGAGGAAAGCAAGCACCTGGCCGAGTCCCAGGAGCGTTCGTATGTCCGGGGCTTCATCGGGATGGGGATGAAGGCGCCCCTCTTCCTCTCGCGCCTGCGCGCGCTCTCCCCCATCGCCGAGCAGCGCATCCTGGAGCTGGCTCCGACGTACTACTGCGATTGAGGCGGGCTTCGGGCCCGTCGCCCCGCCGTAGCGCTCCGGAAGGGCCACCCCTTCTCCGAGGTGGGGCTCGCCTGGCGTGGCGCGGGCCTACCACTGTCTTGGACGGCGGTGGCTGGCCTATGTCGGGTCTGAAGAAGCTCAGCCACGGCGTGCCATTCGCACGCGCCCCACGCGCCGCCTCGATGCCCGGGCGCTCCGTGTTGGTGATACCTGGTGGGGAGCCCGCAAGAGGAACGAGCGCCACCAGGAGGTCCAGGTGGCGCTCGTAGGACGGCAAGGCTCTGCCGCCTTCACGACGACAGCGCAGCTCAGTACATCTTCAGGTCGTACTTCGGAGTGGGCGTCCAATCGCTCCCCGCGGGCATGCCGCGCAGGTCGGTCACCTTGACCGCGTAGACGTTGTTCGCCTGGGCGTTGGCCGTGGCCCGATACACGTTGCACAGCGGGTTGGGGCCGCTGCAGAGATAGCTCTGGGTGCTGCCAAGCAGCGCTCCCACCGTGCGGGTGGCGTAGTTGTACGCGTAGATGTCGATCCGCATCTTCGGGCCATTGCGCAGGTTGTAGGTCTCCACGGTCAGCAGCTGGGTGGCCGGGACGAATACGATGACCCAGTCGATGTCGCCCTGGCGGTGGAACGAGTGGTTGAGCTGGGGCGAGCCGGGGTAGGACGAGGCGGTGAGGTGGGTGTTGTCGCTCTCGTAAGCGTCCGCTGGAGCCAGCAGGCAGTTGGCGGGGGGGCTGAACCCGTCGTTGACGCAGACGTTGCCCACGCAGTTACAGCCGGAGCTACAGTCCGCTCCGGTGCTGCACTCGCGCACGGGCGCCTGGTTGCAGTGCTCCTGCGACACCGGGGGGCCGAGGTCATCCGGCACACAGTAGCCCGCCGCGCACTGGCACGCGGTCGTGCACCCCAGACCGTTCACGCATGTGCGCGTCGCGATTCCGGCCTCCTGGGACATCAACTCGGTGGGGGCCAGCGCTTCGTCCTGCGTCACGTTCCCGCAGCCAATGGTGACCAGCAGCAGCGAGAGCGCACTCCAATGCATCTTCATGGCTGTGCATCCTTCAGGTGGGCTCCGCGGATGCGCCGGATTGCGCAAGCGGAAAGCCTGTTTTCACCCGCAGCGAATAGTGCATGGCCAAGGTGGGTCCAGCAAATGGCATTGCCAGCATTGGGGGGTGATTCTCGCGTTCTTGGAGGCTGGCTTTGTTGTGATTGGATTTCTCTGCCTCTACGGATGGCCAACGCCAATCCAACACGCTGCGCGCGGAGCGCTCATCGTCATGACGCCTGCTTCGACCCGGTCTTGACGCTGTTGGATGGCGGCGACTGAAGGACGGGCTCTGCCTCCAGCTCATGCAATGAGACCAGCCGCTCCAGGAGCGGGCCGCCATGCTTGAGGCGTGCGATCCGCTGGGCCGGGTAGATGCCGCGATGCCCGGTGAGGAGGTACGCCACCACGGTGACGATGACGACATGAGGCAGGACGCTCGCCCCCAGCAGCTCCACGGCCATGATGGAGAGCGCCAGCGGCGTGTTGGCCGCGGCTCCGAAGGTCGCCGCCAGCCCCACGCCCGCGGCGAGGCCCAACGGGAGGCCAAGCTGCTGACCGAGGACATTCCCGAGGGCCGCGCCGACGAAGAACAGGGGCGTGACCTCTCCGCCGAGGAAGCCCGCGCCGAGCGTGATGGCGGTGAAGAGCAGCTTCAACGCGAATGCCGAGCTGGGGAGGGACGGATCGACGAAGGCCCTCTCGATGGTGGGAACCCCCAGGCCCAGGTAGTCGGTCATCCCCACCAGCTTCCAGAGTGCGACGACCGCGACGCCCCCCAGGGCCATGCGCAGCGGCAAGGCGGGGACGGCCTTCTCCAGCGACTTCTTGATGAAGTGGACCAGCTCCACGAACACCACGGCGACCACCGCCACGGCCGCGCCGAAGACCAGCCACTTGCCGAGCAACTCGGGGGTCAGGGCCAGGGGAGCGGGGAGGGGGTACGCGGTGTGGTGGATTCCGAGGGAGCGCGTCACCAGGTCGCCCACCACCGAGGCCACGAGGGCAGGGACCAACGCCTCGTAGCTGATGCGCCCGACGCAGACCACCTCGAGCCCGAAGAGGGCGCCCGCGATGGGCGTCCCGAACACGGAGCCGAAGCCCCCGGCCACGCCCGCGGCGAGCAGCTCCCGCCGCGTCTCCGGCGAGACGCGGAAGCGATGGGCGACGGCATCCGCGAGGCTCGCGCCCATCTGCACCGCGGTGCCTTCGCGGCCGGCGCTGCCTCCAAAGAGATGCGTGAGGACCGTGCCGATGAGCACCATGGGGGCCATCCGGAGGGGAAGCTGCTTGTCCCCCTGGTGCACGGTGTCGATGACGAGGTTGTTGCCACCCCGGATGGGGGTGCCCCACCGCGCATAGACGGCGCCGATGAGGAGGCCCGCCAGGGGCAGGGTGTAGACGAGGGCCTCGTGGCTCGAGCGGTACCGCGTGGCCTCCTCGAGCAGGTAGAGGAACGCCGCGGAGGCCACGCCACAGATGACGCCCACCACCGTGCCGAGGACGAGCCACTGCATGATGCTTCGAGCACCCTTTTCCAGGGTCATCGCGCGGCTCCGCGGCCAGCGAGGAAGGGTGGGGGTCGGAGAGTCGGGGAAGAATCCACGTGCGCGCGCCTCCAAGTGTTCCGGCGCGGGCATGGGGATGAGGACTCAAACGACACCCACGGCCGATACCGGCTTGCCGTAGGAGTCATTGGCCACCTTCGAGGGTGGCAGGTCTCGGCGGACTCCACCGCCATCCCTGTGGCCGGGAGCTTTAATGGCTCCAGGCGGTGCGGTCAATCAGGAGGAAGGGAGACGGCGATGATTCCGAGGCCCCTCGCCAGTCAGGCGTGAGTGCGGCCCCTCGGGAGCGTGGAGGTCCCTCGGTGGTTCGCGCCGCACCGCGTGTGCAGTCTGATTCAAGGATGCTCAGGAAGGCGTTGACCTCATGAGGGGTGGTGGAGTCCGCCAGAAACCGCCGTCCACAGCCGACGGCCAATGACTCCTACGGACAGCATGCGGTGCTGGCGGAGCTGGCGGTGCGCGAAGCACGACCGCCTGGCTGCTCCGTTGAGGAGACAAAGGCATGGTTCGCTTACTGCTCATCTGCCTGGGGGGCGCCTTGGGAACGGGCGCGCGCTACCTCATCACCGGCTGGGTGCCGAAGCTCCTGGGGCCGTCGTTTCCCTACGGCACACTCACGGTCAACGTCGTGGGCTCGTTCCTGATGGCCCTCATCATGGCGCTCGCGCTGGCGACCAATGCCATCCCACCCACCGTCCGCCTCTTCCTGACGACGGGCGTCATTGGCGGTTTCACGACGTACTCCGCCTTCTCGTACGAGTCGCTGGCGCTCCTCCAGGAGCGGGCCTGGCTGGCCTTCGCCCTCGACGTGGGGGGCACGGTGGTGGGCTGCCTGCTGGCGGGCGCGCTGGGCTTCGTGGTCGCGAGGGTGCTGATGGGCAGCTAGGCGGCCTGGGGACATCAAGTCATGCGGATACTTGAAGGCGAGCAGACCCTGGCGAGGGTCTTCATTGGAGAGAGCGACAAGTGGCACCACCTCTCGCTTCAGGATGCGCTCCTGGAGCGACTGCACCGCGAGGGCTTCGCGGGAGCCACGGTCTTCCGAGGTGTCGCGGGCTTCGGCGCGACGAGCGTGGTGCACAGCTCCCATCTGCTTCGGCTCTCCGAGGACCTGCCCGTGGTGCTGGAGGTCGTGGACACGCCAGCGCAGATCGAGCGCCTGTTGCCCATCCTTGACGAGATGATTCAAGGAGGGCTGGTGACGCTGGAGAAGGTGCGTGTCATCAGCTACGCGGCAGGTGAGAAGCGCGGTGGCTAGGGGGCCGCCCGCCAGCAGGCCCTCCCGGTGTCAGGCGCGGCCAAAGGGCCTCCGCCCGGCGTAGCGCGCCGCGCTGCCAAGCTCCTCCTCCAGTCGTAGGAGCTGGTTGTATTTGGCCAACCGCTCACCGCGGCAAGGGGCCCCCGACTTCAGCTGCCCCGCGGAGGTCGCGACCGCCAGGTCCGCGATGAAGTCATCCGCCGTCTCTCCGGAGCGGTGGCTGATGACGGTGCCGTAGCCGCCCGCGCGGGCCGTCTCGATGGCGGTGAGCGTCTCCGAGACGGTACCAATCTGGTTGAGCTTGATGAGCGCTGCGTTGGCAATGCCATCCCGGATGGCTTCCTGGATGATGGCGGGGTTGGTGACGAAGTTGTCGTCGCCCACGAGCTGGAGCTGTCCACCCAGGCGACGCGTCAACGTCTGCCACCCCGAGCGGTCTCCCTCCGCCAGGCCATCCTCGATGGACGCGATGGGGAACTGCCGGGCCCACCCCGCCAGAAACTCCACCATCTCTTCGGACGTCTTCCTTCCCTCCCTGGATCTGGCGAGGACGTACGTCCCCTGGTCGTAGAACTCGCTCGCGGCCGGGTCGAGCGCGAGCACGATGTCCTGCCCCGGCCGGAGCCCCGCCAGCTCGATGGCCTGTAGGATGCGCTCGATGGCTTCGACGTTGGCCTTGAGGCTGGGGGCGAAGCCGCCCTCGTCGCCGACTCCGGTGCTGTAGCCCGCCTTCCTCAGGACCGCCTTGAGGGCCTGGTACGTCTCCGCGCCCATGCGCAGCGCTTCGCTGAACGAGGGGGCCCCCACGGGGGCGATCATGAACTCCTGGAAGTCCACGCTGCTGTCCGCGTGGACTCCGCCGTTGAGGACGTTGAACATGGGGACGGGGAGCAGCGTGGGGGAGCCACCGGCGAGCGAGCGGAAGAGGGGGAGGCCCGCGCTCGCCGCCGCGGCGCGGGCCACGGCCATGGAGACGCCCAGGAGGGCGTTGGCCCCCAGCCGTGACTTGTTGGGGGTGCCATCGAGCCGGCACAGCTCCCGGTCGAGCCCGCCCTGGTCCGCGGCATTCCAGCCCCTGAGCGCGGAGGCGAGGAGGTCATTCACGTTCGCCACGGCTCGCCGCACGCCCTTCCCTCCGTAGCGGGAGGCATCCGCGTCTCGAAGCTCCACCGCCTCGCGGCTCCCGGTGGAGGCGCCGGAGGGCACGGCCGCGCGACCGCTGCCGCCGTCTTCAAGGCGGACCTCGACTTCGACGGTGGGATTGCCCCGCGAGTCCAGGATCTCTCTCGCGTGAATCCTCGAGATGGCGCTCATGGGTCGACTCCTTCAAGGCCAGTACCGGGCCCGCTCTGGAATGATCCATCGGAGACCGCCCCGGGGCTCCTCTACGTCTCCTTTGAATCGAGGGATGATGTGGAGGTGGGCGTGGTCCACGGTCTGGCCCGCCGCGGCCCCGATGTTGGTGCCCACGTTGAATCCATCCGGTGCGTATCGCTCTTGCAGGAGGGCGCGCAGCTCGCCGACGAGTTGAAAGGCGCAGCGGAGCTCGTCGGGCGTGAGCGCAAGGAAGTCCGGCTCATGTCGCCGGGGGACGACCAGCGTGTGGCCGGGGTTGAGTGGAGAGGCGTCTGGAATCGCCACGACCCTGTCGCGGTCGAGCAGGGTCTCGCCTCCTTGGATGCGCTGACAGAAGGGGCACGTTGTCGGTGAGGTCGTCATCTTCCTCTGTCGAGGGTGTCGACGGTCGGGCCGCGCGGCAAGGGCGGACGGGCCGGGTGGCTGACTCGTGCACGCTCCCCTTGGAAGGGCCCCGGTGCTGCGTGGAAGGAGCCGGGCAAGCCTGGCCCGGCGCTCCGGCCGGGGCGGCCCCCCCTGGCGCAGGGGACCGCCACGACGTCCTCCCGCCCCTTCAGGCGGGCGTGACCCTGACGATGATGGAATGGGAGTTGGAGTTGTTGGAACTCTCGGTCGTGAAGTGAACCTTCACCGAGCGGCCATTCTGCGTGCACGGCAAGGTGCCCGCCTTCCCCAGGTACTGCACATCGCTGTCGGTCTCAATCATGCCGGGGGCCGAGATCCACCAGTAGTTGACCGACCCCCAGTTCCCCTGGGCGATGACGAAGTTCGGGCAGGAGATGGGGCCGTTGCCGTCGTTCAAGATCAACGTCCCCTGGATCGCGAAGTTCAGCTCGTCGGGAGCGCTGAGCTCCGTGTGCGTCGGGAGCTTCGCACCGGAGGCCTGCGCGTTGAACCAGTCGCCAACGGGCTTGCTGTGCTTCCTGCCCGCATTGACGCTGATCGTCCCTCCTCCAAGGCGGCTGACTCCGTTGAAGGGTTGCCCCGACGTGATTGAATGGGATTGCAGCTGGAAGTCCGCGTCCGTGAGTCCAGTGAAGGTCAATTCATTGGAATGCGCCGTCACGCTTTCCTGGGGGTGTAGCTTCGCGGTCTCGTTGCTCATGGGCGTTCTCCTTGGGATGTCGAGCGGGCTGCACGCACTGCGGAGGACCTAGAACTGCGGCACGCCGCCCGCGGCCCAGACGGACACGATCTGCTGGGGAAGCGTCCACATGGGGGTGAGGTCGAGCTGGCCGTTCCCCGCATAGCCCTTCTCCAGGGCGGTCAGGAGGCTCTGGAAGCCGTCGGTGAGCTGATTCTGCGCGCTCGCGAGCTCCTTGCTCTTCGTGGTGGTGGGGTAGGTCTTGAGCGGGCCACCGAACTTCAGCATCGCCTGCACCATCCGGAACCGTGAGAAGTGGCTGAACCGGTCCTCGACGTCGTTGGCGTCCTCGGGCCGGAGGTCCGCTTCGATGAGGGGGCCCCGGTTGCCCTCGCCCTGGCCGATGATGGCCTGGAGCACCCCGTTCGCGAGCTTCAGCGCGGTGTCGCTGTCGCCGCTGATGACGCTGCTGAACCCTGTGTAGTAGTCATTCCTGTAGTCCGAGTTGCCGAACTCGTTCTTCTGCCGGTGGGGGTCCACGTCGGGTTTGTAGAGCGCGCTCCAGCGCTCCTGGAGACCCTGCTCGATGGACTTGTAGAACTGACCGATGGAGTCATAGGTCTCGCGCGGCCCGTCAGGCGCGCCGTCGCTCTTGGGCTCGGGCGTCTCGATGGACGCCAGGAGGGCCATCTGCTCGGGGTTCACGGGCCCGCACTGCACGGGCTTGTTGCCCGCGATCCAGGATGGAAACCTGTCGTACCGCGGCGCCCATTCGCCCGTGAACTTCGGGGACAATCCCTTGGAGGCGAACAGCGCATTGAAGAGGTTGCTGGCCAGCTCGAGGTGCAGCATCTCCTGCACGGCGATTGAATAGATGTTGTTGAAGGCGAGCTGCTCCCGGCTGCGATTGGGGTTCTTGTTGCCACGCACGATGACCTGCTGGGGCGGGTGCGCGGGGTCCGTGCCGGGGACCTGTAGGGAGTAGGCGGCCGTCAGGTAGAGCGGGATGGTCCACAGCTCCAGGTAGACGGCTTTCTGGAGGTGATCAAGGAGGGCTGCATCGGTCCAGGGGTTGGTTTGCACAAGTCGCTCCAAGGTGGAGGTCGGTTGCCATTGAGGAATGCGCCCTCGCGAAGAGCAACGTCCGTGCCAGAAGCCGGGAAAGTCTGTTTCCCAGGTCTATGGGCTACTTGGGGTGATGCCGGTCCCCGGCGCTGGGGGAGCGCCAGAGCCATGACACGTCAATGACGGGGGCTGACGTGTCATGGCCCTGGGACCGCTGGACGCGAGCCTTTGGGGCCCCCGGTCACCTTCTTGGACATCGGCGCCGCGTCGCGCGCGTCTTGACGCAGCTTTGACGCACTCATGACGCGGTGAGCGAGCCTTGGCCCGGCGCAGCAGCTTGCTGCGCGTGGGTGCTCCTCGGGGCCGGGGTCATCATCGCCCCCTGTGGTGTCATTGATGAGTGCGCGGATGCATGCAGATTGTCCACGAGGAGGATCGCATTGCTGCTACCTTGCGCGCGCTTCCCGCGAGCCAAGGAGTCATTGAATGATGCGATTCTTCAAACGGGCTGTCTGTCTTTGTGTCGCAATGGTCTTCCCTGCCTGCGGTGGGGGAGATGGGGTGACCGGCCAGGACGACGCGCTGGCGCAGCAGGAGTCAGCGGTATCCTCCGCGTCGCTTGACGGATGCATCTACAGCATCTCCGCCTATCCGCAGGCCAACGTGACGCCGCCTGTCTATGACATCAAGCTCTTCCGCCAGCCCATCCCGACGTGTGTGTATGGGACCGGCAGCGTGACCCTGGGGACGTCCGTCATCTATGTGCCGACGCGTTCCGTGGCGGCGAACGGGCTGGGAATCGCCGCGAGCTACACCTCGAAGGGGAGCGTCAGCGGCAGCGCGCCCATCACCCTCAGCGTGCGCCACGTGGACCCGGCCACCCTGACCGTCATCCGGACCGTCGGCCTGGGCGTCTACCTGGGGAAGGGCAACATCCAGTCGGAGAACGTGGCGATTGCCGCGGACGGCACCACGGTCACCGTCTCGGGTTCGAAGACCGGCGTCATCCTGGGAGAGAGCGGCAGCGGGAGCCACTACACCGCGACCTTCCCGGACTTCTTCACCAGCACCACGCCGCCGACCGTCGCGGCGTTCCCGTGAGGGCTCGCCTCGCGGCTCTGGCCACGTGAGGTCTGGGGCGGGAGGGGCCTTATGCGAGGACTCCCGCCCCGAGTTTCACGGCCTGCTCCAGCCATGAGCGCATCGCGCTCCGCGCCCGTAGGTCCTTCAGCGGGGTGCCCTTCACGGCGATGCGCTCCGCGAACGGGGCGGTCTCCCGCGTCCCCACCTGCTCGTGCATGCGCGGCAGGGCGGTCGCGTTCTAGGAGCCGCGCGGCTCGCTACTCGCCCCGCCGTCCGTCCAGGAGGCGCTCCAGGCGCGCCTCCAGCGCGGCGTTCTTCTGGGCCAGGGTGGAGACCTGCTCGCGCAGGGTGGTGTCCTCCGCGTCGACCGCCTTCACCCGGGCGCGCAGCTCATCGGTGCGGGTGGCCAGGGCCTTGGCGGCGGTCAGCGCCACGCCGTCGGCGTCCACCGTCCCGATGGAGACCTCGTCCACGCCGAGGCCGAACGCGGCGCGGAAGTCCTGCGCCGTGGGGCCCAGGTGACGGATGGTCGCGTCCTCCGCGCGGTAGCTCCACGAGGTGATGGGCAGCGCCTGGACCCGCTTGAGCACGTCCTCGGACGAGACCTCCTGGAAGAGGTGCTTGCGGTGGACGTCGGACGCGTTCTGCCAGACGCCGCCGGTCGTCAGCATGGCGCCGGTGCTCGTGCTGATGACCGCGCTGGCCTGACCCCAGTTGCTGACCGAGCTCCCGGACTGGAGGGTGATGCCCGAGGACAGGTTGGAGGCCGTGTAGATGCGGAAGCCGCCCGAGACACGCCAGTTGGCCGAGTGGTTGACGCCGGCGCTGAAGGTGTTGACCGACGAGCGATCCGCGAACACGAACGCGCCCTGCCGCGAGTTGGTGGTCCCATGGTAGCCGAGCGCGACCGAAGCAGTGCCGCTGGCGACGGACTCCTCACCGGCCGCGAACGAGGCGCTGGCCGACGCCTGCGAGCCCAGCCCGAAGGCCGTGCTGTTGGGGCCGCTGGCGGTGACGTCCTCGCCCGCGGCGAAGCTGAAGTGCCCGACGCTGGCCTCGTCCCACTGCGTGCCCGTGACCGAGCCGGCGCGGAACGCGCTCCTCTCCGGGTACCACATCAGGCGCGTGCCGGGCCCCTCCAGGGGAATGGCGCCCGCCGTCGCGCCGTCCCAGGCCCCGCCCGCGACGAGGGCGCCCGTGTCCCGAGGGCCCCGCGACGCCGCTGGGGCCCTGCTCCCCGGCCGGGCCCACCGCCCCGGTTCCTCCCGCGGGCCCCTGCGGACCGGCGGGCCCCGCGACCGTGCTGTCCGCGCCATTGCATACGATGCTCGTGAGGTCCTGCTGGAGCTCCGCTGCGTCGAGCTTCCCGTTGCGGTTCGCATCGAGGCCCACCTCGAGCTTCGTGCCGCCCGTCGGACACACCTCCGCGCTCGCCGCCGAGGTCGCGAAGACGGGGTTGAGGCCGTCAGCCCCGGGCTGCTGCTGGGTGGGCTCGTCGCTGCACGACACGGTGCTGGCCATCAAGAACATCGCGGTGGCGACACGCTTCATGGTGGCGGCTCCAAGGAAGTTGGGCACAGGGGGGCGCGCTGGAGCTGCCTTGGGAGCGCCAGAACCCTGTGCGTTCGCGTTGACGCAGCCAGCCAGTTCCGAAAGTTCCAGCGAGTGTACAGGGGGAGAAGAGGCGTGGCCGGCGGTTTCCGGCGACCGTGAGCGCGCCGCGGCCTCTCCAGTTTCTGGCCGGGCAAGGGCGAGGCGGGGGCCGGATTGGCTGGATTCAGGAGGCGTCTCCGCCCGCGAAGGACGTCACCGCCTGGGGCTCCACGGCTCGAGCTGACTATCATCGCGGAGCAGGCCCCAGGGCCCGACGGCCCCATCGAGGGGGCGCGGGTCTGCCACCTGAGTGAGGACAGCCCGTGGAATCCCGACACCTCTCCGAGCCCGCCTGGTCGGCGTTCAAAGCCTGGCTGCTCAAGCTGCACGGCGTTCCCATCGCCCGCCTCCGGCTCCTGACCGGCGGCTGTCCGGCGGAGGAGCTGCCCGCGCTCGCGAAGGAGCTCAAGCGCGTGCGGGCCGACTTCAAGAAGCGCCCCAACGAGGTCTCGGCCCCCGCGGACGAGCGCCTCCGGAGGGACTACGCGGCGCTCGGCGTGCCGTGGTCCGCGTGGGGCGAGGTGGCGCGCGAGGTCCAGCGCGACCTGAAGCGCAAACGATACGCGCGCTGGACGGGGGCGGACGCGCTCGAGTTCCCCGAGGGGCCTTCCACCGCGGACCTGGTGACCGTCTTGTTGTTCGGAGGCGTGGAGCAGGCACGTCCCCATCTGCTGCGCCGCGCACCGCGCGCCGCGGGCTCGCTCGAGGCGCTGTGGTGTCGCTGGCTCGCGGGGGAGCCGCTCGAACCCGAGACGCTGCGCGCGTTCGCGGGGGAGCCGGAGCGACTCGCCGAGCCCCTCTACACGCCTAGCATCGAGGAGGTGCTGCCGCTGTTCTTCGTCGAGCCCGACCCCGCACGCGCGGAGCGGGCGCTGGAGGTCGCCTCGGCCCAGCGGGGGCAGGCCCGGTCGCAACCGTTGAGGGACTTCCTGCGCTCCCTGCTCGGCCTGTGGCGTCAGGACACTTCGCGGGAGGAGGCGCGGGCGCGCTTCGACACGAGCATCGCGACCGTCTCTCCCTCCGAGGCCACCCACCTGATCGCGCCCGCCTACCTGTACGGCCGATACATCGAGGACCTCCCCTCGCACACGCTGCTGGAACGGGTGGGCTCGCGCCTCGAGCGCACCGCCGCGCCTGCCCGGGTCGCCGATGTGCAGCCCGTCATGGAGGCCCTCGCCGCGGTCGAGGACCTGACCGCCATGGGCCTGGGCCTCCGCGTGGAGCAGCGGCCCGGGGACGTTCTCCTCTCCGCGCAGGAGCCGGAGGCCGGGGGAGGGGACGAGTTCCTGTAGCGCGGAGGCGCGCCTTGCGCTTGCAACGGGTGGAACCCGCGGGGTGGGGGAGGCCCACCTATCGGGCGGGCACGCTCTCGCCGCGCGTCTCGGTCTCCGCCATGCCTTGCACGGCCGCGAAGCCCTGATCGATCAAGGTGAAGAACACAGCGTTCGCCTTCTTCGCGGAGCTGCCGCTGTCGAAGACGCGGACGGCTTCCTGGCGCGCCGTGCGCACCGTCAGCACGATCATGCCGGCCGCGAGCCGCGCGAGGCCATCCGGCCCCGGACCGGCGAGCTCGATCGCCAGCGCTTCGGTCGCTTCGTCGTCGAGCTCACGGAGCCGCGCCTCGAGCGGCGGGCTGGCCGCGACGAAGCGCCAGAAGTCAGCCGTGTGGCGGTCGAAGCGCGCGAAGGGATGCTTCTGTTCCCGCATCCTGCCCATGAGCGCGCGGAGCTCGGCGATCGGAGACTGCCCTGGGGGCCTCGCGCGGATCGCCTCTCGAAAGAAGACCAGCTTCAGGTCATCCTGGCGATCGAGCATGAGGTCCTCCTTGCGCGCGAAGTAGTTGAAGACCGTCATCTTGGAGACGTTCGCGGCGGCCGCGATCTCGTCGAGCGTCACCGCCTCGAAGCCCCGCGCGAAGAAAAGCTCCGTCGCCACATCGGAGATCCGCTGCCGGGTCTCGCGCTTCTTGCGCTCGCGTCGCTCGCCCATGCGCCGGATTCTAACGAAGCGCCGCAAACCCGGGAGACAGATTTTTATACCCGGTAAACGAATCGATTGCGAAAAATTTTACCGGGTACAATATTCCGGCTCCGGGGCTGCCGTGATCCGGCCGTCTAGAGGAGACGTCATGCGCGCGAATGGAAAGAAGGTCCTCATCTCCGGGGCGAGCTTCGCCGGGCTCTCGACGGCCTTTTGGATGAGCCGCCTGGGCTACGAGGTCACCGTCGTGGAGGTCGCGCGCGGGCTCCGGGTTGGCGGTACGGCCGTCGACATCAAAGGCAACACCGTCGACATCGTCCGGCGCATGGGCCTCTTCGAGCCGATCCGGGCGAACCGCTTGAGCCTGCGGCGGTGGGACATGAAGAACGAGCGGGACGTCACGGAGCGCTCGATGGTGCTGAGGGAGGAAGGCGAGGCTCCCTCGGATGACGAGTTCGAGATCGAGCGGACCGTTCTGCTGAACATGCTGTTCGACGCCGTGAAGGACCCCATCGAAGTCATCTTCGACGACAGCGTTGCCGCGCTGCTCGAGACGAGAGACAGCATCGAAGCCACGTTCGCGAGGGGCGCCCGGCGCACGTTCGACCTGGTGTTCGGCTGCGACGGTGTTCACTCCGCCGTGCGGAGGCTCTGGTTCGGCGACGAGGCCCGGTACATGTATTTCCTTGAGCAGTACTTCTCGATCACGATCGTGGACAAGCTGCTCATCGAGCGGGACACCGCGCAGATGTTCAACGTGCCGGGCAAGGCCGTGATGCTCAACGCCTACAAGAACAACACGGACATCATCTTCGCGTTCGCCTCCGACAAGGAGCTCTCCTACGACCGTCGCGACGAGGAGGCGCAGCGGCGGATCATCGCGGACCAGTTCGCGGGGACGGGCTGGAGGACCGCGGAGCTGCTCGAAGAGGTGCGGGGCTCGAAGAACTTCTACTTCGACAAGCTGTGCCAGATCCGCATGCCTTCCTGGACGAGAGGCCGGGTCGCGTTGGTCGGCGATGCGGCGTACTGCGCGTCACCCGCTGCCGGCATGGGGGGCTCGTTGGCCATCGATGGCGCGGCCGCGCTGGCGGATGCGATGCGAGAGCACGACTGCGACTTCGAGCTCGCGTTTCGAGCCTACAACGAGCGCTTCCGGCCGTTCATCGAGCAGGTCCAGGCGGAGGCCGTGAGGACCGGGCTCGAGTCCCTCGTTCCGAGGACCGAAGAGGCCATCCGCGCGAGGAACGCGCGGACCCACTCCTCCTTCTGAGCGCTCGCGCTGCCCAAGACGGGCGCGGGAGTGCTCCCGCCGACCAATGGGGGAGACGAAGACCCGCCGGTGCCTACCTTCTCGGACGCGCGCCGCTACGGCGCAATCCCTGCGAGCGGTCAGCGAGAGGCGCGCCGCCATCTCCTCGGGCGCCACGATGAAGTCTCGGCGGGTCGCGGCTCGTATCAAGGGTCATTGGCGCGTCAGGGGCTGCTGTTGACGCGTCAGTGACGCATTCACGTGTTCTTCTGGAGGGGGCGGCGCAGCTGGGGCGCTCGGAACGGATTTTGCTCGACCTTGAACAATTCCGTTCCCGGAGAGCCCATGTTGAAGAGAAGTGACCCGCGGAGTCCCTGGATGCGTGGCCGTCCGTCGCTGGTGCTGTCGATGCTCGTCAGCCTCCTGTTGACCGGCTCATGTACGACGACGAACCCCGACGACGACACCCCAGGGGAATACGTCGTGGAGAGCCCGCACGAGGACCTCGAAAGCCTCGTATGGGAGCCGCAGTTCGAGCCCGACTACAACAACCTTCAACCCCAGCCATGGGTACAGGTCGTCACGGAGACCCAGGCGCGCACTGTCGTCGTGAGGCCCGACTCGCTCGTCTTCCCGAGGGCGGAGAACCCCGAGGTGCTGCACTGGGAGACCGGCCAGGTCGTGGTGTCGGCGCCGAGCGACGGCCCGGGCGCCAACCCGCTGGGGTTCGCCCGTCGGGTCGTGGCCGTCACCGAGCAGGGTGAGTCCCTCGTTCCGAGGACCGAAGAGGCCATCCGCGCGAGGAACGCGCGGACCCACTCCTCCTTCTGAGCGCGCGCTCCCCAAGACGGGAGCGGGAGCGCTCCCGCGCCGACCAATGGGGGAGACGAAGACCCGCCGGTGCCTACCTTCTCGGACGCGCGCCGCCACGGCGCAATCCCTGCGAGCGGTCAGCGAGAGGCGCGCCGCCACCTCCTCGGGCGCCACGATGAAGCCGTAGCGGGTCGAGGCTCGTATCAAGGGCGTCATTGGCGCGTCAGGGGCTGTTGTTGACGCGTCAGTGAAGCATTCATGGGTCCTTCTTGAGGGGGTGGGCGCAGCGGGGGCGCTCGGAACGGATTTTGCTCGACCTTGAACAATTCCGTTCCCGGAGAGCCCATGTTGAAGAGAAGTGACCCGCGGAGTCCCTGGATGCGTGGCCGTCCGTCG
>JAFADT010000100.1 GCA_023424585.1 Pseudomonadota bacterium | reverse complement strand
GGTGGGGGGTTCCGGCGCGGTGGGTTCGGCGGGGGCGGGCTTCCGGGCCTCGGTTCCAGGGGAGGGAGGCGGTGGAGAAGTTGTGGAGGAGTTCGCGCCCTGCTTGCGAGCGAGCGCGGAGCTCCAGAGCGCGGACACGCGGCCGCCGTCGAGCCCCAGGGCGACGGTGACGCCGAGCCCCGCGATGCCGAGGACCCCGATGCCGAGCGCGATGAGTGCGCCCCTGCCGCGTCGGGGAGGGGCGGCGTGCGCCTCGGCGACGAAGTCGTGCGGCTCGGTGGGGCGGCCGGAGGCGCGCGCCGGGGTGGAGCGCGAGGGAGGCGAGGACTGCTTGCGGCGGGAGGACGGCGAGCGGCGGACGGCCGGCGTGTTCTCCGGGGCCTCTTCGGGAGGCAGGGACGGGACGCGCGAGATGGCCGTCGCGCTGTCGTTCAGCAGGGGCTGTGGCGGAGTGTGAGGCTGGGTGACGCGGAGGCTGTCCAGCGTGGAGGAGCGCGAGGGCCGCGGACGGGAATCCTCGGCGCTGGTGCTCGAGGCGTCCCGAGGCGGGCGGGGGCGGGAGTCCTCCGCACCGTTGTTCGAGGCGTCCCGAGCAGCGCGGGACCGTGCTTCGTCGGATCCGTTCCCGCCATCGCGAGGGGGACGGGGCCGGGAATCCTCGGCGGAGCCGTTCGAGGCCTCACGGGCTGAACGCGGGCGTGCGTCCTCGGACCCATTCGAGACATCACGGGTCGACCGGATCCGCGTCTCGTCGGAGGACCCATTCGAGGCGTCACGGGGCGAGCGGGCACGTGCGTCCTCGGCGCTGGTGTTCGAGGCGTCACGGCCAGGCCGGACCCGCGTCTCGTCGGCGGCTCCGTTCGGGGGCTCGCGCGGCGGCCGGGGGCGCGAGTCCTCCGCATGGGCCGCATCCCGGGCGGCCCGAGCCCGGGGCTCCTCCGCACGGACCCGCGAGTCCTCCGCGGCATCACGTCCGGAGCGCGGCCGCGGCTCCTCGGAGCCATGGGCGGAATCCCGGGTGGGCCGAGCGCGGCCCTCCTCGGACAGCCCTTCCCGTCCACCCCGCGCCCGGGGCTCGTCGGTGGGCGGCCCGAAGCCCGGCGGCTGCGCGCCCACGCGCGACAGGGGCGTGAGGATGGTCTCTCCCTCGGCGTAGCCGGGGGACGTCGTGACCTGGGACGCCGTGATGCGCAGCGACGGATCCAGCACCACCGGCGGGAGGGCCGGCTGGGTGCGCACGCCCGGCTCGGAGTCGTCGGGCCGCGCGGACAGCTCATTCGTGGGCGGAGGCGGACGGATCGGCTCCGTCGGAGGCGACACCCGCCGCGAGGACGCCGCCGCGGCGGGCTTGCGGACCGACAGCTCCTCCGTCGTGTTCCGGCGTCCGGACGCGCCGGGCGCGGGAGCCGGCGGGGCCTTCGCCGGAGCGGGAGCCTTGGGAGGCGCCGCGGGAGCGCGGGGCGGCAGCGTGGAGGAACCCTGCGGCAGGGCGCTCGCGGGAGGCGCGACGACCGGCTCCGGGACGTCTCCGCCCCCGGCGATCACCTTCGCCACCTGCGTCTCGCTGGAGGTGCCGTCCCCGGACGACTGCGCGCTCATGAGCAGCAGGCGGGTCTGGTCGCGGCGCTCGGCGAACAGCCGCAGCATCAGCTCGCTGCTCTGCTCGGGGTGCCAGATGCGCGGGCCCACGGCGCGCTCGATGGCGCGGGCGAACTCCAGCGTGGTGCTGTAGCGGTCCTCGCGCCTCCTGGCGAGCGCCTTGAGGACGATGGCGTCCAGCTCCGGCGGTACTTCCTTGTTCACGCGCGAGGGCGGGGGCACGTCCCCGCTCAGCACGGCGTTCATCATGGCCTCGGCGCTCTTCGCGTAGAAGAGGCGCATGCCGGTGAGGCACTCGTGCAGCACGACGCCCAGGCTGAACAGGTCGCTGCGGGCGTCCAGCGGGTCGCCCATGATCTGCTCCGGGGACATGTAGCCGCTGGTGCCCTTCACCATGCCCACGGCGGTGCGGCCCGCGCGAGCGAGGCTCTTGGCGATGCCGAAGTCGAGCAGCTTGGTGACGCCCTCGTACGTCACCATGATGTTCTTCTCGGCGACGTCGCGGTGGACGACCGGCGAGGGCCGGCCCAGCGGGTCGGTGAAGCTGTGCGCGTAGTTGAGCGCCACGGCCGTGTCGCGCACGGACATCAGGCTCAGGCCGATGGGGATGGGCTCGTGGGCGGAGCGGCACGCGCGGGCCACCTCCACCAGCGTGGCGCCCGGGACGAACTCCATGGCGAGGAACAGCTCGCCGTCCGCCACGTCCAGGTCATACACGTGGGCGATGTGCGGGTGGTTGAACGCGGCCGTGACCTTGGCCTCGTCCAGGAACATCCGGACGAACTCCTCCTCGCCGCGGATGTCGGGGAGGATCTGCTTCAGCACCACCATCTTGCGGAAGCCGGCGAGCCCCCGCTGGGCCGCGAGGAAAATCTCCGCCATCCCGCCCGTCGACAGGCGGCAGAGCACCTCGTACTTGCCCAGCACCCGGCCACGGAACCCGTCCGGGGTGAGCGTCAG
>JAFADT010000015.1 GCA_023424585.1 Pseudomonadota bacterium | reverse complement strand
CGAACGCGTCCGCCAGCAGCCGGGGCGCGTCCGAGCCCGCGCCGCGCCCCAGCGGCCCATTGAGCGACCCCGTCCCCTCCCCCATGAATGAATGGAAGGTCGGAATCAGCGCCAGGATGGCCGCGTGGGTCATCCGCTCGCAGTCCCCGTGCGCCACGCTGCCCGCGCGCGTCGCCCGGAAGGCCGCGTAGTGCGTCATCACCCGCGCCTGCATCATCAGGAAGAGCTGCAACGCCCCCAGAATCAGGAACGTCACCAGGGGCAGCGACAGCGCAGCCTCCACCAGGGCCTGGCCGGATTCGCCTGCTTCACGGGGGGAACGTGCGCTCATACGGAAGCTCATCCTGCGGGAGGGGGGGACCTCGCAGTATCCGTCAACTGACCGCCGACACACCGCGTCGCGGTCCGAAACGGAGGCCGGAGTGTCTCAGAAGACGGGCCTGCTGGAAACTTCCTGGGGTTGTGACACCCCCGGTGAAAACCATGCAACGCCGATGTTTCAGCGCGGCTTCAGGCCCTTGGCGTCGAGCTGATACTTCTTCACCAGCCGCTCGATGGACTTGCGGTGCAGGCCGCTCTCCCGGGCGGCGCGGGACAGGTTGCCCTCACAGCGGGTGAGGACGCTGGTGACGTACTCGCGCTCGAAGTTCTCCAGGAGCTGCTCCTTGGCGTCCTTGAAGGCCAGGTGCTCGTTGAAGGGCAGCGGGCCCTCGCGCGCCTGGCCCCGAATGCGCGGGGGCAGGTGGGCCGGAAGGATCTCCTCGCCCTCGGAGAAGGTCAGCACGTGGGAGAGGACGTTCATCAGCTCGCGCACGTTGCCGGGCCAAGCGTAGGCCATGAGCAGCCCCAGCGCCTCCGCGGAGAAGCGCTTGCGACCGTGCGTCTCCACCACCTCCGGCTCCGCCAGCGCCCGCTTGAGGATGAGCGGGATGTCGTCCCGGCGCTGGCGCAGCGGCGGCAGCTGGATGTGGATGACGGACAGGCGGAAGTAGAGGTCCTCGCGGAAGTTGCCCTGGGCAATCTCCTTCACCAGGTCGCGGTGGGTGGCGGCGATGACCCGACAGTCCACCTCGATGACGTCGTTGCCGCCCACCCGGCGCACCTCGCGGTTCTCCAGCACGCGCAGGAGCTTGGGCTGCAGGTCCAGGCGCAGCTCGCCCAGTTCGTCCAGGAAGATGGTGCCCCCTTGCGCGCGCTCGAAGGCGCCGGGGCGGCTGGAGGTGGCGCCGGTGAAGGCGCCCTTCTCATGGCCGAACAACTCGCTCTCGATGAGGTTGGGCGGGATGGCGCCGCAGTCCAGCACCACCAGGGGGCCCTTGCGGCGGCCGGACAGCTCGTGGATGGCGCTGGAGACCAGCTCCTTCCCCGTGCCCGTCTCCCCCTGGATGATGACGGACACGTCCATGGGCGCGATGCGCTTGATGAGCCCGAACACCTGCCGCATCTTCACGCTCTGGCCCACCATGCCGCACAGCTCGCCCTCGCGGTCGGGCTCGACCGCCACCTCCTCGTCCAGGGGGGCGAAGGTGATGACGGAGGAGCCGGCGCGGATCTGCGAGCCCGGGGACAGGTAGGCGCGCTCGATGCGCCGGCCGTCCAGGAAGGTGCCGTTGGTGGAGTTCAGGTCCACCAGGAGGTGGCCCCGCTCGGTGTACTGGACCTCGAAGTGGTGGCGGCTGGCGGTGCGGTCCTCCACCAGCACCAGGTCGTTGCCCGGGTGGGCCCCGCAGCGCAGCCGCTCCTTGTCGCTGACCATGGAGCGCCCGGTGTCCGGCCCCGCCGTCACCACGAGCCGGCACTTGTGCAGCTTCACGCTGGCGCGCGCCTCCACCACCAGGGTCTCCCCCAGCAAGGGGGACTGGGACGACAGCTCGAGGCCGACGTCTCCGGGGTTGGTGTGGATGTCGTCGGGATGCGGGTTGGGGGCGGTCATCAGTGAACGCGAGGATAGCAAAGGGTGCCCACGGGCCGTGCCTCCACGCCTGTGCGTGCTAGTGTCCCGCGCCCCGCATGCCCCCCCGAAAACCCCAGCCGAAGAAGGCGCCCGGCCCGTCTGGCGCGCAGGCACCCGAGCGCGGTGACGCACCGCGACCCAAGCGGCCCCGCGCGAAGAAGACCGTGGCCATCCTGTCCCGCAAGCGCTCGCTGTATTCGACGCGCCGGCTGGTGGAGGCCATCAAGGCCCGGGGCCACCGGGCGCTCGTCTTCGACACGCTGCGCTGCTGCCTGATGCTGGCGCGAGGCCAGCCGCGCATGAGCTACCGCGGCGCGGAGGTGAAGGGCGTGGACGTGGTGATTCCGCGCATCGGCGCGTCCATCACGGCGTACGGCCTGGCGGTGGTGAACCACTTCGAGATGATGGACGTGCCGGTGCTCAACCCGCCCACGGCCATCGCGCGCAGCCGCGACAAGCTGCGCGCGCTCCAGTTCCTCGCCCGCGCGGGCCTGGACATGCCCCGGACGGTGCTGGCCCACGACCGCGGCAACGTGCGCAAGCTGGTGCAGGAGGTGGGCGGCCTGCCCGTCATCATCAAGCTGATCAGGGGCACCCAGGGCGTGGGCGTGATGATCGCCCACACGCTGCCGGAGGTGCAGACCATCCTCGACACCTTCTGGGACCTGGGCCAGGAGATCGTCCTCCAGGAGTTCGTCGCGGAGAGCGAGGGCCGCGACGTGCGCGCGCTGGTGGTGGGCGACACGGTGGTGGGCGCCATGCGCCGCAAGGCGAAGAAGGGCGAGTTCCGCTCCAACATCCACCGCGGCGGCGAGGGCCGCGCCATCACCCTGCCCCCCGACTACGTGGAGGCCGCGGTGAAGGCGGCGCGCATCATCGGCCTGGAGGTCGCGGGCGTGGACATGCTGGAGGGCCGCGAGGGCCCGCGCCTGATGGAGATCAACTCCAGCCCCGGCTTCGAGGGCCTGGAGGCCGCCACCGGCAAGGACATCGCGGGCCACATCGTGGAGCACGCGTTGGTGTACGCGGGGACCCGGAGCAGCGCGTTGCGCACGCGGGCGGGCCGCACGTCCTGAGCCAAGGGGGCACATCGTGAGCAGGCGCGCGAGCGCCCCCGCGTGCCTGCCCGCCTGCTCCATGGCGTGCGTGCGGGGCTCCACGGTGCGCACGGCGCCTTGGATGCTCCTCAGGAATCCGGGAATGCCTTCCGGCGCGGATTGTCAGGGGGTGTTGGCAGCGGCGGGGATGCGCCTCTAATCTGGCGGCCCCCGATGAAAACGCTGCACAAGCCGCTGCAGATCACCGTCTACCAGGATGTGCTTTGCGCCTGGTGCTACCTCGCCGACCAACGGTTGGAGGTGCTTCGCCAGGAGTTTGGCGAGGCCGTCCGCTGGAGCGTGCGTCCCTACCCCCTGCGTCTGCATGACGTGCTGCCCACGGAGCGCGAAGTGCGCGGGCTGGTGGAGGAGGTGAAGCGCGCGCAGCGCGAGCCCGACCCCAGCGCGTCGCTGCTCTCCACGGACCTGTGGCTGGGCGGGGATCCGCCGCGCTCCAGCGTGCCGGCGCTGGCGGCGTTGGAGGCGGCGCGGCTCCAGGGGCCGCAGGCGCGGGCCTTCCTCGCGCGGGCCATGCAGCGGGCCGCGCTGGAGCAGGGCGTCAACGTGTCGCGCTCGGACGTGGTGTTCGAGCTGGCGGCGCGCGTGGGCCTGTCCATGAACCAGTTCTCCGCGGCCTTCCGGTCCGAGGAGACGCGCCGGCTGATCCATGACGAGCACCGGCTGGCCGGCAGCCGCGGCGTGCGCGGCGTGCCCACGCTCGTGCTGGGCGGCCGGTGGATGCTGTGCGGCCTGCGCGAGCTGTCCGAGTACCGCGAGCACATCCTCGCGTGCCTGGGCAAGGTCGCCGTCCCCCGCTCGGGTTCCTCCGAGCGGCTGGTGCACTGAAGTCTCCCCGCGCGCCTTCGCTCCGCTTCGCGAAGGCGCGCACTCCCTCTGCCTCCCGCGGCGTCAGCCCCGGGAGGGCTCCGCGGCGTCGCCCCAGGGCGAGCGCACGGCCAGGTACAGCCCCGCGAAGAGCAGCTGGGCCAGCGCCATGCCGGGGATGAAGCCCACGCAGCACAGGCAGAATCCCACGAGCATGGCGGCGCCCCCCGAGAGGACCACGCCCAGCATGGCCAGCCGCTGGCCCCGCGCCGCCCCCCAGCAGCGGCGCAGCACCTCGAAGGGTGAAGGCGGCGCGTCGTTGAAGGCGATCTCCGGCTGGATCAGGTATAGGGGCAGCGCCAGGTACGTGAGGGGCCCCACCAGCACCAGGAACGCCGCCCCCATCACGCCGAGGACAGGCGCCACCGCGTCCCAGTACTCCTGCGGCAAGGCGTCCGCGCCCGGGAGGGAGCGCAGCTCCAGGCCCAGGCCCGAGGCCGCGAAGATGCCCAGGAAGATCAGGGCGAACACCGCCACGAAGGCGACGGAGAAGAGGATGAGCATCGTCAGCGCGTAGGGCACCGCCTTGTGCAACTGGCTGAAGAGGCGCGCCAGGTCCACGCGGCCTCCGTGCAGCACGTCGAGGCACACGCGCGTGAGGCCCAGCTGCACCAGGCCCTGCACCAGTTGCTGCCCCACGAGCCCCACGACGCCCAGCACCGCGGTGAGGCCGTCGCTGCCCAGCGCCCCGCCCACGGTCGTGGCCAACTGGATGATCATCTGCGCGCCGAAGGACACGCCCAGGGTGATCAACACCGCGAGCGACAGCATGGCCCACTCGCGCTGGAACGCCACCCAGCACACGTCCCACAGCTTGCTGAAGGACCAGGTCTCCCGCCGCAGGGGGAACGTGTCGCCGAAGCGCTCCCGGCACGTGGGGCAGTGCTGCAACGCGCCGTACTCGCTGCACGCGCCGCACATGAAGTTGCCGCAGCGCTCGCAGGTGCCCGTGGCCTCCCGCCCCGGGTGCAGCGCGCAGGACGCCCCGACCGCGCGTCCGAAATCCACATCCGACATCCGCATGCCTCCCCGGCGCGGCGCCCAGGGCCGCGACCCGGAGGTCATATCAGGCGGGCCCCTCCCCTTCCCGGCGGGCGGGCGCCCCGGATGAATTAACGAGGCGTCCGGCCGTCGGGGAGGGCGTGAGGTTGCGGAGCGGGACGCTTTGAGGGTCCACTTCCGCGCCAGGAGACCCATCATGAACCGCTTGCTCGCCCTGGTCGTCCCCCTGGCCCTGCTGATGGGGACGGGCTGTGTCGTCGAGGCCCACTCGCATCGCCCTGTCCGCCGCGTGGCCTACGTCGCTCCCGCCCCCGTGGTGGAGTACCGGTTCGCCGGCGCGCACCCCATCCCCGACGACTACGGCGGTGGCTGGTGCCCGGAGGACTACGCCCACGTCCACGACTACCAGCCGCCCACGACGTCCTACGTCTACACGGACAACGTCTACTACTACCGGGGCCCGACGGTGGTCTGGTACTGGGACTACCACCCCATCCCCGGCGGCGGTTACTGCAACCTCCACGGCCGCCACCAGCACGACTTCTACCCGCACGGCTCCTGGGGCGCGGGCTACTCCTACGACCGCGGCAGCGGGGGCTACCGCTGGAGCAACAGCCACCAGGCCTCCCCGGTGGCCTCCGGCCGCAACAACATCGCCCCCTCGCGGCCCGCGCCCGCTCCGGCCCCCGCCCAGCAGGGCCGCAACCCGCCCCCGGGCGGCACGGGCACCGGCGCCCGTCCTCCCAGCGGCGCCGGCTGGGGCCGCGGCAACGTCGCTCCCTCCAACAACGCGCGGGACAATGACCGGAAGGACAACGACCGTGGCAACAGCGGCGGGTGGAACACGCCGGCCAGCAAGAGCCGCGACGACGACAAGGACAACAACCGCGGCAGCAGCGGGAGCAGCGGTCGGAGCAGCGGTGGCTGGGACACCTCCGGTAGCAGCAACGGCAGCAGCGGCCGGAGCAGCGGCGGCGGCAGTGGAAGCAGCAGCGGCAGCAGCGGCGGCGGGTGGAACACCGGCAGGGGCTCCGGTTCCTCCTCCGGCAACAGCGGGTCGCGCTGGTAGGCGCTCCGCTTCCACCTCCCTGGCGTGACCCGCGGCACCGGGCGCGGCCTTCCGTCCCAGGCGGAAGGCAGGCTCCCGGTGCCGACGTGTTTTCAACACCCGGAGGGCCCGGGGTCCGGGGCGGACGGCCCGCGGGCGCGGCGGGGCGTCATGCAGGGGACGGACGGCGCCGGGGGACGGATTGCGATCACCCCCGGCCGTGAAGATGTTGCCGCTCGATGAAACACTACATTCGGGCGGCGGGTGGGGCCGTGCTCGGGCTGCTGGCGGTGGCCTGTGGCGGCGGCGGATACACACCAGACCCTGGCGTGCGGACCGAGGACGCCGAGGCGGTGGACCTGGAGAACCTTCGCATCCTCGTGAGCGGCGAGGCGCGCGTGTTTCCCGAGGCCGAGGGCCTGGCCTCCGCCCCCGCGTCACTCACTGGAATGGCGCTCACCGTGGAGGAGCCCCTGCGCGTGGCCGTCAACGACTCGGCCGCCACCTTCGCCACCGGCGAGGTGTCCGAGGACGGCGCCTTCCGCATCCCCGACGTGCCCGTGCGCGACGTGCACCAGGGGCTCGCGGTGGGCCTCGAGCACGAGGGGCTCGTGCGCAGCACCACGCTCGTCTACGACACGGCCTTCACCGGCACCCGGCCGCGCACGGACATCATCGACGCGCACGCCTGGGCCCTGCCCACCGCGTTCGTGGAGCAGCTGGGCGCCGCCGTGGGCGCCCAGCGTCTGCAAGGTCACACCGGGGACCCCGCGGCCACCCTGGCCTCCGCGGGCTTCGTGCTGGGGCGCGTGGTGGACCTGAACGGTCAGCCGGTGAGCGGCGCGCGCGTGGCGCTCGACCGCGCCGAGCTGGCGGACCGCGTCTACTACCCGTCAGCGGACATGGGCTCCGTGAGCACCACGGGGACCGCGGCGCACGGGCTGTTCCTCTACGTGCACGCGGGCGCCGGGGTCTCGTCCTTCCAGCTGTCCGTGGAGGGCGCCGGGTCCTACGTGCCACGCAACATCGACGTGGGCCCCGGGCTGGGCGTGGTGCTCACCGTCTACCCGGGACGCTACGCGCCCTGACCAACCCTGGACAGGTCCGACATCCCCGCCTAGGAAGGACATCCCCCCAACCCTGGCGTCCCATTGCCTGGCGGCCCCCTGTGACGTGATGTTGTGGCAGGATGCAGGGCTGGCGTTCCGGGGGGACGCGGATGATGAGCGGCCGATCCATGCCACGAAGCACGGCGTTGGTCCGTGCCCTTGCGCGCAGCTCCGCGGTGGCCGCCTGCCTGGTGGGGCTGCTGGTGCTGGTGGGCTGGGCGCTGGATGTCATGGTCCTCAAGTCCATGGGCGCCGCGCTCCCCGCCATGCGCCCCAGCGCCGCGCTGGGGTTGATGCTGGGCGGGGCGGCACTGGGCCTGCGCCTGCCGGCCTCGCCCCACCGCGCCCGCCACCGGCTGGGCACCGCGCTCGCGCTGGCCACGGCCCTGGTGGGCGCGGCGAGCCTCGTGGACGGCGTCATCACCGGCGGCAATGGCGGCCTGGACGCGCTGTTCCTGCGCGCCCTCGGCGAGGACGGCTTCGTGTCTCCTGGCGCCGAGTCGTCGCCGCTGACGGGGCTGTGCCTGATGCTGCTGGGCCCGGCGCTGGCGCTGGTGGACCGGGGCCACCCGCAGCGGCTGTCGTGGTCGGACGCGCTGGTGGCGCTGGCGCTGATGGCCGCGCTGACGGGCCTCAACGGCTTCCTGCTGGGCCCGCTGGTGACGCCCGCGGCCGCTCCGTTCTTCCAGGAGCGCAGCATGGGGCTGCACACCACCTGCGTGCTGATGCTGCTGGCCATGGGCACGCTGTGCGCCCGGCCGCAGCTGGGGCTGATGGCGCGGCTCACCCGGGACACGCTGGGCGGCTTCGTGGCGCGGCGGCTGGTCCCGGTGACGCTGCTGGGGCCGCCGGTGCTGGGGCTGACGCTGGTGCTGATCCACCTGACGGGCGGGCTCAGCCACGACGCGAAGCTGCCCCTCTTCGCCACGGTGGTGGCGGCTGGCGGCGCCACGCTGGTGCTGCTGGCGGCGCGGGCCCTGGACGTGCTCGACCTGGAGCGCAGGCGGGCCACCGCCGCGCTGGAGTCCTCCGAGGAGCGCTTCCGCACCTTCCTGGACACCGCGCCGGACCCCATGGTGGTGGTGGACGCCACCGGCCGCGTGCGCTTCGCCAACGCGGAGGCCGAGCGCGTCTTCGGCTACCGCCGGGAGGCCCTGCTGGGTCGCGATGCGGGGCTGCTGGTGCCGGGGGGACTCCAGGGGAGGCCGTCCGCCACAGGTGAGGGCCCGGAGCGCGCGACCGGCGGACGGCTGGTGACGGGCCAGCGGCAGGACGGCACCCGCGTGCCGCTGGAGGTGCGGCTGAGCCCTCTGGAGGGCGCGGACGACGCCACGCGCATCGCCATCCTGCGCGACGTCACCGAGCGCCGGGACCTGGAGAAGCTGCGCGAGGAGTACGTGGGGCTCATCTCCCACGACCTGCGCAACCCGCTGAACACCATCAACCTGCGCGCCCACCTGCTCCAGCGCGCGCTGCACGAGCGGAAGCTGGAGCGCGAGGGTCACATGGCCCAGGCCATCATCCACAACGTGGAGTGGATGAGCACGATGATCGAAGAGCTGCTGGAGGGCTCGCGGCTGGAGTCCGGCCGGGTGAGCCTGCACCGCGAGGCGTGCGACCTGGGCCGCTTCCTGGAGGCGGTGCTGGAGCGGGACGTGCCGCCCGACGCGCGAGAGCGCTTCCGGCTGCACCTGGCGGATCCGCTGCCGCCGGTGCCCATGGACGCCGCGCGGCTGGAGCGCGTGATGACCAACCTGCTGACCAACGCGCTCAAGTACAGCCCCAAGGGGACGCCGGTGGACGTGCGCCTCTCCGTCGTGCACGACCACGCCGTGGTGTCGGTGACCAACCAGGGCACGGGCCTGTCGCCCCGGGACGCGGCGCGCCTGTTCGACAAGTACTACCGCACGGAGGACGGCCGCCTGCAGGACGGCAAGGGGTTGGGCCTGGGGCTCTACATCAGCCGGCTCATCGTGGAGGCCCACGCCGGCCATATCTGGGTGGAGAGCGAGCCGGACCGGGGCGTCACCTTCTTCTTCAGCGTGCCCCTGCAGCTTCCCGCCGCCTCCCCGGAGGCCAAGCCGCTGCGCCAGCGCGCCAGCTAGCGCGGCACGAACCAGCTGAAATCATTATGGAAAGGGCTTGTTAAAGGCCGCTTTCATTGGCGCTGACCTTATTTAAGCCAAGAGCGTTTGACTTAAACAGGCTCCATTCGAATGCTGAGGCGGATGACTGACGCCTCACCCGCGCCATCAAGGATGGGCCGGTTCGTGGAGACCACCGCCGCCGGCGAGCTCGTGCGGTCGTTCGTCCCGCCGCCCCTGCCGCCAGTCCCCTCCATCGACGTCCTGGGCCTGCTGGACCGACTCGGCCGAGGCGAGCGAGCGCTGGGTCGGCTCGACGGAATCACGGTGCTCCTGCCGCACCAGGAGCTGTTCCTCTACATGTACGTGCGCAAGGAGGCGGTGCTGTCGTCACAGATTGAAGGGACCCAGTCGACCCTTTCCGATCTGCTCCGGTTCGAGACCGAGGCCCAGGAGGGGCAGCCCATCGACGACGTCCGCGAGGTCTCCAACTACGTCGACGCGATGATGTACGGGCTCGAGCGGCTCGAGGAGTTGCCGCTCTCACTCCGGCTGATCCGCGAAATGCACGCACGGTTGCTGCAGAGCGGACGCGGTGGCACCAAGGATCCCGGCGAGTTCCGCCGCTCGCAAAACTGGATTGGAGGAACCCGGCCCGGAAATGCGCTGTACGTCCCGCCCCCGGTGACGGAGCTCGACGGTTGCCTCGGGGACCTCGAGGACTTCATGCACGAGGAGAAGTCCCGGCTGCCAGCCCTCATCAAGGCGGGGCTCCTGCATGTGCAGTTCGAGAGCATCCATCCCTTTCTCGACGGCAATGGCCGCATCGGCCGCCTCCTCGTGACGCTCTATCTGTGCGTCCAGGGCGTGCTCCGCAAACCGCTGCTCTACTTGAGCCTCTACCTGAAGACGCGCCGCGCCGATTACTACCGGCTGCTCCAGGAGGTCCGCGAGCGGGGCGCATGGGAACCCTGGCTCGAGTTCTTCCTGGAGGGCATCGAGCAGACCGCGAACCAGGCGTTCGAAGCGGCCACACGAATCGTGGAGCTCTTCAAGCACGACCGGGAGCGCATTACCGCGGAGAGCCAGCGCGCCAGCTCAGCGCTCCGTCTGCACGAGCTGCTGCAGACACAACCGTACCTGACGTCGAATCAGCTCGTCGTCCGGACCGGACTGACCGCTCCCACAGTGAACGCGGCGCTCGTGGACCTGGAGCGTCTAGGCATCGTGGAGGAGGTCACGGGGCGCAGGCGGGGCCGCGTCTTCGCGTACCGCGGCTACCTCGCCATCTTGAACGAGGGGACGACTCCCCTGCAGGGAAGCAGGGCCTAGCGCGGCACGAACCAGCGCGGCAGCCAGTCCGCGCCCTTCGCCGTGGTGAGCCGCGTCTGGCCGGTGCCATCCGCGCGCATGAGGTACAGGTCGGTGTCGCCGTCGCGCTCCGACACGAACACCAGCGCCTTGCCGTCCGGGCTCCACGCCGGCATGTCGTCGCGGTGCTGGCCGTCCGTCAGCGCCACCGGCGCGCCGCCCGCCACGGCCGCCACCCAGATGCGGCTCCTGCCGTCCGGCAGCCTCGCCACGTACGCCACGCGCTTCCCATCCGGGCTGAAGGCCGCCTCGCGCTCGTCGCCCGCGAAGCCCTCTCCGGACACCACGCGCAGGTCCGCGCCGTCCGCGCGCGCCAGGTACAGGCGCTCCTTGCGCTCGCGGTTGCTCACGAACAGGAGCCACTCGCCGTCCGGGCTCCACTGCGGCGTCCGGTCCTCCATGTAGAACGTGGTGACGCGGCGGGGCTCGCCCGTGCCGTCCGCGCGGTAGACGTAGATCTCCGGATCCCCGTCACCGCTGCACACGCACGCCACCTCCGTGCCGTCCGGGGACACCGCGGGCTCGAAGCAGCCCTCCTTCACGTGCGTCAACCGCGTGTCCACCGCGTTCGCCTCGGGCAGCACCCGCACCACGTCGCTGAAGCCCTGCGCGTCGGACTCCACCACCAGCCACGTGCCGTCCGGCGCCCAGCTCGCGTTGCGCGCGCGGGGCCGCGGCGAGTGCAGCGCCACGGAGGGGCCTCCCGCCAGCGGCTGGAGCCGCAGCTGCTGGAAGACGCGCCCGTTCGCCTCGCCCGACGCAATCACCAGCAGCGTGCGCCCGTCCGGCGACGGCGGGCCGGGGTACTCGTCCTCCGGCGCGGAGGTGACCCGCGTCTCCTCGCCCGCGGGCGTCACCCGCCAGACGTCCTTCTGTCCCGCCCGCTCGGAGAGGAAGACGATGGTGCCCGGCAGGGCCCGCCGCTCCGCCTCCGAC
>JAFADT010000974.1 GCA_023424585.1 Pseudomonadota bacterium | reverse complement strand
GGACTGGAGCACCACGCGGAGCCGCGCATCCTCAACACCCGGAACGAGGCCGTGGGCGCCCTGCGCGCGGGCGGAACGCTCGCGTTCACCTGAGCCCACGGGAGCCGCCCGCTGTGGCGCGGAAGGTCACACGCGCGGCGTCGGCTGTAACCGGTCCCGCTACAACCGCTCCGGCGCCCCGGCGGCTTCCAGGGGCACGGCGGCGGGCACGCGGACTGCAATGCCTCCTGGGCACACGGCGGGACTCGCGAGGTCCTGACGCCAAGGGGGAAAGCCTCGCGAGTCCAGATGGGGTCGGGTGAGCGAACCCTGGCGTTCGCTTCCCGACCCCCTCTTGTTTCTAGCGCTTCAAGTCGATGCGCACCCACTCGCCCTGCTGCGCGCCCTCCAGCACGGTGCACCCCAGCTGGCGGTACGCGGCCTCCACGTCCGCGCGCTGGTGCGCGAGCACGCCGGCCAGCACCAGCCGGTCCTTCGCCTTGGGCACGATGAGGGGCGCCAGCTCGATCAGCGTGTTGGCCAGGATGTTCGCGAGCACGAGGTCGTAGGTGCCCGGCACCTCCGTCAGCTCGCGCCCGGAGATGTCCAGGTCGGGCGTCTGGTTGTCGGCGCAGTTCTCCTTCGCCAGCTCCACGGAGGTGGGGTCGTTGTCGGTGCCCACCACCAGGCCCGCGCCCAGCTTCTTCGCTGCGATGGCCAGCACGCCCGTGCCGGTGCCCACGTCCAGGACGCTCGCGCCCGGGTGCGTGGCCATGAAGTCATCCACCGCCGCCAGGCACAGCGACGTGGTGGGGTGGTCCCCCGTGCCGAAGGCCATCTTCGGCTCGATGACCAGCGTCACCTTGTCCGCCGGCGCGTTCGCCACGTCCCAGGGCGGGCCCACCCACAGGCGGCCCACCTGCACGGACTTGATGAGCGACTTCCACTCGTTGCTCCAGTCCTGCTGGGGCTGCTCGTCCAGGGACAGGCGCGCGGTGGGGTGGCTCTCCATCACCGCGTCGCGCGCTTCCTCCGCGCTCGCGCGGTCCTCGAAGTAGGCGACGACGATGGCCTCGCCCTTCGCCGGGGCGCGCACGCCCGGCATGGTGGGCGTCTCCGCGTCGCGGACCTCCAGGCCCAGGGCGCCGGTCTCATGGAGGAGGTCCTGGAGGATTTCGGAGGACTCCTCCGCGATATCCACGGTGAGTGACAGGTAGGTCTGGGACATGGCGCCCCTTCTACCGCACCCGGTGCGGCGTGGAAGCGCCGTCGTCGTGACGCTTCCACGCTCGCGGCCGGGAGGACCTCAGGGCCCGACGGTGGCCGTGACCATGCGGTCGAAGTCGATGACCCGGCGGGCCACCTCCTGGACGTCCTGCGCCGTCACCTTCGCCACGCGCTCGGCGTAGTGCAGGAAGTTGTCCAGCCCCAGCCCGTAGCAGGTGTCCAGCGACAGCAGCGTCGCGCGGGCGCTGTTGCGCTGCAGGTCGATCTCATACGCCCCGATGATGTGCTGCTTGGCCCGCTCCAGCTCCGCGGTCGGGATCGGCTCGTCGCGGACGCGCTGCAACTCGCGGCGCATGCCCTCCACG
This sequence comes from Pseudomonadota bacterium, assembly GCA_023424585.1. GTDB lineage: Bacteria > Myxococcota > Myxococcia > Myxococcales > Myxococcaceae > Corallococcus. Next base: position 942 of record JAFADT010000974.1, on the reverse strand, counting down.
GCGGCCTCCACCTTCTCCGGGCTGGTGCCCATGTAGACGGCGAAGTAGCCGGGGTCCAGCCCGTCCATGGAGAAGCTGCTCACGCTGTAGGCCATGGAGCGCTTGTCGCGCAGCTCGATGAAGAGGCGCCCGCCCTGGCCCGACAGCACCGTGGACAGCACGTCCAGCACCACGCGCCACGGGTCGCTCATCCGCGCCGCCTGGAAGCCCATCACCAGGTGCGTCTGCGCGCGCGCGAGCACCTTCTTCTCCGCGCGCGGGGCGGACGGAGGCGGCTCCGGCCGCACCTGCCTGGGGGCCAGCGCCCCGCCGCGCGACCTGCCGAAGAACTCGTTCGCCAGCGCCCGCACCTGGTCCACGTCCACGTCGCCCACCACGCTGAGCGTCATCTGCGACGGGTCCATGTACGCGCGGTGGTACGCGCGCAGCTGCTCGGGCCCCAGCGCCTCCACGGAGGCCTTCTCCCCCAGCAGCGACAGCCGGTACGGGTGCTCCTGGTAGAGCGTGCGCGAGAACAGCTCGAACGCCAGGCCCGACGGCTTGTCCTCGCGGGTGAGCACGTCCTGGAGCAGCAGGGCGCGCTCGCGCGCCACCTCCTCCTCGCGGAAGGCGGGGTTGAGCAGCACGTCCGCGAACAGCCGGAAGCCCGGCTCGAAGTAGCGCGACAGGAAGTCCGCCTTCAGGCTCACGGAGTTGCGGCCGCCCTGGCCGGCGAGGTTGCCCGCGTACAGGTCGACGAGGTGGGAGATGTCATCCGCGCCGAGCGACGTGGTGCCCTTGGTGAGCGCCCGGCTGAGCAGCGTGGTGATGCCGTTGTCCTCGGGCGTCTCGTAGCGCGCGCCGCCGAGGAAGGCCGCGCGCATGGAGAACAGCGGCACGTGCGGCTCCACGCGGATGACGAGGTTGGCGCCGGAGGGCAGCTTCTCCTGCACCACCTCCGAG
>JAFADT010000944.1 GCA_023424585.1 Pseudomonadota bacterium | reverse complement strand
CCGCATGCGAGCGCACCTTGCCCTCGGTGGACTTCTCGTGGGTGGCGCGGCTCTGGCTGTCCTGTTCGGAGAGGCTCAGCCCCATGCCCCCCGGGAGGACGTCCTGGGTCTGGGGCACGTCCGTGATGGTGAGCTTCACGGCCCGGCCGAAGTGCGAGGCCAGCGCCGCGTCCACCGTGGCCTTGCCCGCGGGGGCGACCACGGCGGCCTTGTGGAAGGCGGCGGAGGGGGGATAGCCCAGGACGATCTCCCCCGCCCTCATGGACTGGAGGCGGCCGTTGGCGAGCGCCGTGCCGTGGCGCACGGACGCGGACTTCACGGTCTCCACGGCGGCGCGCCAGCGCTCCGGCAGGGGCCGGTGGGGGTTGTCGCGGCTGGTGGAGACGGGCGCCATCGCGGGCGGCGGCTCGGGCTCCGGCGGCTCCGGTTCGAGGGCGGCGGGCTCCGCGACGGGGATGCACTCGCCGGACGCGCAGCCTTCGGCGGAGCCCTCTTCCGGGAACAGGCGCTCGTCCGCGTCCTCGTCGCCGTGAGGCGGAGGCTCCGGCGGGGCCACCGGCTCGGGCTTGCGCATGTTGGTGATGCGCACGGTGGGCACGGCGGGTTCGGGTGTACGGGCCGCGGTGTCGGGGGCGGGAGGCTGCGCGCCGCCGTTGCGGAGGAAGGAGAGGGGACGTGCCGCGGATGGGGGCAGGTCGTCCATGACGACGCCCGGGGTTGGCGGGGCCTCCACCGAGGGGGCCGCGCCGCCGCCATTGCGCAGGAAGGACAGCGGACGCGCGGCGGAAGGTGGCAGGTCGTCCATCACCACCGGCGCGGGAGGCACGGCGGCGGGCGTGGGCACGGGGCCGCCCGCGCCACCGCCATTGCGGAGGAAGGAGAGGGGACGGGACGCCGCGGGGGACAGGCCCTCCATCAGCGCGGCAGGAGGTGTCCGAGGGGCCACGGCGGACGCGCCGGCCTGGGCCAGCTCACCGCGAGGCAGCTCGCCTGGCGCCGCCTGCGAGGCGGTGGCCCCCGCATGAGCGGATGGCCCGCGAGTATCGAAGCGCTGAGGCGTGGAGCCCGCGTGCGCGGATGCATCCTGCGCTCCGAAGGGGCGGGGACTCGCGCCCGCGTGAGCCGAGGAGCCCGCGGCCTCACGGGAGAGCCCGTTCGACGCCGGGTGCACCGGAGCGCTCGCGTCGCCGAAGGGCCGGACCGTGGCCCCGGCATGCGTGGACGGGCTCGGCGCATCCAGCCCGCGCGACGTTGCGCCCGCGTGCACGGACGGCCCCTGCCCGTCGAGCGGACCCGGCATGGCGCCTGTCGGCGCGGAGGCCCCCCGAGCCTCGAACGGACGCGACATGGCGCCCATCGGTGCGGAAGCCCCCGGACCTTCGGCGGAGCGCGGCGCCGCTGCGGGCGCGCGGACTTCGGCCTGGACTTCAGACGCGAAAGTTCGCGGGACCGGAGCGACCTCCTGGCGCTCCGGACGTGCTCTTCGCGGCGCCTTCCGCGCCAAGGCCCGCCGACAGCCGCTCCACGCGGGCCAGCAGGTCGGGAATCGAACCGGCCGGGGACAGCTGGATGGCCTTGAGCAGCGCCATCTCCAGCGCCAGCCGAGGCTGCGCCGCTCGCGACACGTCCCAGATGCAGCCGTGCACGATGTCGAACAGCCGCGACAGCTGCGCCGTGTCCGCCTCCTTCGCCAGCGCCACGAGCGCCTTCTGCTCGGACTCCGCCAGCTCCGCGGGCGCTTCCCCCAGCGACTTGGTCACGAAGAGGTGCCGCAGCTGAAGCGCCAGCTCCTCCGCCAGCCGCTTGAGGTCCAGGCCCCGGTTGAACACCTCGTCCACCCGGCCCAGCACGCGCCTGGCGTCCTTGCGGACCAGCGCCTCCGCGAAGTCCTGCACCACCGTGCGGTCGATGGCGCCCATCGCCTCCGCGACGGCCTCGTCCGTGGGGTTGGAGCCGCACGACGCCAGGATCTGGTCCAGCAGGCTCAGCGCGTCGCGCATGCCGCCTTCGGACTGGCGCACCACCAGCGACAGCGACTGCTCGGAGATGCCCGCGCCTTCCGCCTGGCAGATCTCCTTGAGCCGCTGGAGCATCCGCGCCGCGGAGATGCGCCGGAAGTTGTGGCGCTGGCAGCGCGACAGGATGGTGTCCGGGAGCTTGTGCGCCTCCGTGGTCGCGAAGATGAACTTCACGTGACCGGGCGGCTCCTCCAGCGTCTTCAGCAGCGCGTTGAACGCGGCGCCGGAGAGCATGTGGACTTCGTCGATGATGTAGATCTTGTGGCGGTCGCGCTGCGGCAGGTACTTCGCGTTCTCGCGAATCTCGCGCACGTTCTCCACGCCGTTGTTGGACGCACCGTCGATCTCCGCCACGTCCACGCTGGTGCCGGCGGTGATCTCCGTGCACGCCCGGCAGGTGCCGCACGGGGTCGCGGTGGGGCCCTGCTCGCAGTTGAGCGCCTTGGCGAGCAGGCGGGCGGCCGTCGTCTTGCCCACCCCTCGAGGGCCACAGAACAGGTACGCGTGCGCGACCCGGTCCATCTTGATGGCGTTCCCGATGGTCCGGACCACGTGCTCCTGACCGGTCATGTCATCGAACTTCTGCGGGCGCCATTTGCGGGCGAGGACGAGGTAGCTCATGGGGACAACCATCTAAACACGGCGCGCGGAAGGATCCATGGAACGTCCACCTCCGCGCGCCGTGAGACGCACCCCGCCTCAGCGTCCGAGCGCCTGTAGCACCACGTTGGCCGCGTTGTGGCCCGCGGCCCCGATGACGCTGCCGGCGGGGTGGCAGCCCGCGCTGCAGAAGTAGAGCCCCTGCACCGGCGTCTCATAGGGCAGCCGGTCGGTGAACCCGCGCTTGTTGTCCACATGGTGGATGTGGCCGCGGGTGATGCCGAAGTGGGACTCGATCTTCGGCGGCGTGAGCGCGAAGTACTCCTGCACCAGGTCGCTGGTGCCGGGCGCGAAGCGGTCGCAGATGGACAAGAGGTGCTGCACGTAGCGCGCCTCCTCCTTCTCCCAGGTGGTGCCCTCCAGCTTCTCCGGCACCCACTCCACGAAGAGGGCGGAGTTGTGGTGGCCTTCCGCGTCCTTCAGGGACGGGTCCACCGTGGTGTGCACGTACCACTCGATGGAGGGGAACTCCGCCAGCCGGCCCGCCTTCGCCTCCTTGTAGCCGTGCGCCAGCGCGCCCAGCACGTCGTCCCCCTGGGGCAGCAGGTGGATGGTGGGCCCGAACTGGCCCCGGTCCTCCGGCAGACAGGTGAAGGTGGGCAGGGACTTGAGGCACAGGTTCACCTTCAGCGTGGTGCCCGGCGCGGACAGCCCGCCCACCATGTCCCGGTACTCCGGGGTCAACGCCTCCGTGTCCACCAGCTTCAGCGTGCGGAAGGGGTCCGCGTTGGAGACCACGACCTTCGCGGACAGCTCCTCGCCGTTCTCCAGCACCACGCCCTTCACCACGCCGCTCTCCACACGCACCGACGCCACCTTCGCGTTCGTGCGCAGCTGGGCGCCGTGCTTGCGCGCCAGCGCCGCGATGCGCTGGGTGACGGTGCCCATGCCGCCTTCGACGATCATCCACGTGCCGCCGCTGCCCGGCAGCCTGCAGAGGTTGTGCACCAGCAGGTTCATGCCCGTGCCCGGCGTGTCATAGCCGCCGTCCAGGCCGGAGAACGCGTCGGTGACGGCGTACATCGCCTTCACGAAGTCGGACTTGTAGCCAAAGCGCTCCAGGTACTCGCGCGCCGTGCCGCGACACAGCCGGATGAAGTGCTGGCGCAGGGCCGGGCGCACGTAGCGCTCCGCTGTCTCCTCCAGCGACACGGGCGGCAGGAGCCACGCGGGCGCCAGGTCCTCGCGCAGCGCCGCCAGCTCCTCGTTCATCGCGACGTGGGCGTTCCAGTCCGCCTCGGAGAAGAACTCGCGGAACTGCCGCTCCAGCTCCCGCTCATCCGAGCCGAAGAGCAGGTAGCGCTTGTCCATGGTGGGCAGGAAGTAGTGCGGGTCGCGGCGCTTGAGGGGCAGCTCCAGCTCCAGCTCCTTGAGCAGCTCCGGCGGCATCAGCCCCAGGAGGTACGCGCCGGTGGAGACGCCCAGCTTCGGGGCCGTGCGGAACGGGTACTCCGTCTTGCACGCGCCGCCCACCTGGTCCTTCTCCTCCAGCACGGTGACCGACAGGCCCCGGCGCGCGAGCATGGCCGCCGTGACAAGTCCGTTGTGGCCCGCGCCCACCACGATGACGTCTGGCATGGTCTTCCTCCTCAAGGGGAAAAGGCCGTTCCTACCCGAGCCGCGGCCTCCCCGACAAACACCGAGCGTCTTGCGCTGGACGCCGGGGCCGGAAAGAGTCGCGTCCGCCCCGTGAACGCCCCCATCTCCGACGCGCCCCCGGTCCCCGTCGCTCCCCAGGCTCCGCTGGAAGTCCCGGCCCCCGCCGTCGAGTCGGGGCTGCCGGCGGGCCTCCGTGCGCTGGGCCTCCTCGCGGTGGCGCTGGTGCCGTGCGTCCTCGCGGTGCGCGAGCTGGGCCGCATCCACCCGGACGAGGTGTTCCAGGCGCTGGAGCCCGCCTACTGGCGTGTGCACGGGTACGGAGTGCTGGCCTGGGAGTGGCGCGACGGACTGCGCAACTGGGCCGTCCCCGGCGTGCTGGCCGCCTTCCTCAAGGTGGCGCACGGCTTCGGCGTCACCGACCCGCGCGTCTACCGGGGCTTCGTGGCGCTGCCCCAGCTCGCCCTGCACGCCTGGAGCCTGTGGGCCGTGTACCGCTTTGCGGAGCGCCGGGCGGGCCCGTGGGGTGGGGCGCTCGCGGCGCTGCTGGTGGGGCTGAGCGCGCCGGTGCTCCTCTTCGCCGGCCGCACCCTGTCGGAGTCCTTCTCCGCGTCCTTCCTCCTCGTGGCCATGGAGGCCCTGGATCGGCCGGACACCGGACCGGACGCGCGCGTGCGCCGCGCGGGGCTCCTGGGCGGCGCGGCCCTGGGGCTCGCCGTGGTGGCGCGCTATCCGTCCGCCCTCTTCGTCGTCGCCGCGCTCGGGTGGCTGGTCGTCGGACGGCGGTGGCGCCTGCTCGCCTTCACCTGCCTGGGCGGTGGCGTGGTGGCGGCAGGCCTGGGGCTGCTCGACTGGGGCACCTGGGGCACGCCCTTCCACTCGTTCCGGACCTACGTGGACTACAACATCCTCTCCGGGAGGGCCGCCGCCACGTTCGGCGCCTCACCGCCAGGCTTCTACGTCAAGCCGCTGCTCCAGGCCGTGCCCCTCTGGGCCTGGGCCGCGCTGCCGCTGTCGCTCAAGCTCCTGCCGCGCTGGCGCGCGCTGTCCCTGCCGTTCACCTGCGCGGCCGTCTACACCGCCGTCCTCCTGGCCACGCCGCACAAGGAGGAGCGCTTCCTCTACCCGGGGCTCGTGGTGGCGCTGCTCGCGGCCGCCGCCCAGCTTTCCGCGTACCTCACCGCGCTTCCCCGGCGGGGCCTGAGGAACGGGGGAGCGGCGCTCGCGCTGGCCCTGGGCTTCGTGCACGGCCAGGGCTTCCCCTCCAGCGACCTGCGCGCGGACCAGCTCCGCGCCATCGTCCGGGCCACCCGGGGCGACGCGACGGGGCTGCTTATCGTCAACGAGGGGCTGTGG
>JAFADT010000926.1 GCA_023424585.1 Pseudomonadota bacterium | reverse complement strand
GTTCGACGCCATCTATGTGCTGACGGAGGGCGGGCCGGCGAACACGACGGAGACGCTGAGCATCTACGCGTACAAGACGCTGATGCGCTCCGGGGACTTCGGATACGGCAGCACGCTGTCGGTGGCGACGTTCCTGGGCGTGGTGCTGCTGGCGGTGGTGTGGCTGCGCTGGCTGGGGCGCGAGGAGGGGCGGCGATGAAGCGGCCGGGGCTGGGCACGGCGCTGGCCGTGGTGGCGTTCCTCACGTTCTTCCTGGGGCCGTTCCTGTGGCAGGCCCTGACGAGCCTGTGGCCGGACGGCGAGCTGACCCGGCCCTGGCCCTCGCACCTGACGGGGGCGAGCTACCAGAGCGTGTTGTTCGGGCGGCCGTTCCTGTGGGCGGTGTTGAACTCGCTGGTGGTGGCGACGCTGACGACGGTGTTCTGCCTCACGGTGGGGGCGTCCGCGGCGTTCGCGCTGGCGAAGCTGGAGTTCCGCGGGCGGGGGTTGCTGCTGTCCGCGGCGCTGGGCGTGTCGATGTTCCCGCCCATCGCGACGGTGAGCCCGCTGTACCTCATCCTCAACGCGGTGGGGCTGCGGGACAGCCTGGTGGGGCTGGCGTTGCCGTACACGACGTTCGCGCTGCCGCTGACGTTGTGGGTGCTGACGTCGTTCTTCCGCCAGCTGCCGGACGAGCTGTACCGGGCGGCGCGGGTGGACGGGTGCACGCCCATTGGCGCGTTCCGCCGGGTGCTGTTGCCCCTGGCGGCGCCGGGCCTGGCGACGACGGCCATCCTGGTCTTCATCTTCGCGTGGAACGAGTTCCTCTACGCGCTGACGTTCCTGTCCACGCCGGAGAAGCGCACGGTGCCGGTGGCCATCAGCCTCTTCGCCAGCGAGTACAAGGAGCCGTGGGGAGAGATCGCCGCCGCGTCGGTGGTGGCCACGCTGCCGCTGGTGGTGCTCACGGTGCTGTTCCAGCGGCGCATCGTGTCCGGGCTCACGGCCGGGGCGGTGAAGGAGTAGGCGCGGGCCGCCGCTGCTCGCGCGCCCGGCTCGGGGTCATGGTCTCCAGGGGCCTCCTCCGTCGCGGAGGAGCCTTCCCGCCCGGTGGCCGGCAGCTACCGGCCCGCCGCTTCGACCTCCGCCCAGAGGCGCTTGCCTTCGAGCGCCGTGTCGAGCGGCGCCCTGCGCTCCGCGACGCGCAGGAGCACCGCGGCCAGTTGCTCCAGGTGCATGGGCCGCAGGTTGTGCAGCAGCGGCAGCTTGCCCAGCGTGTGCAGGATGCCGGGCGGCGCGTGGTATTCGCCCTCCAGCGCGGGCGGACGCACCATCGTGTACGGGATGCCGCTCTCCCGGACGATGCGCTCCGCTTCCGCCTTGGCCTTCAGGTACGCGCCCACCGGGCTTCCCGCGCCCACCGATGTGAGCAGCACGAAGTGGTCCACCCCCGCCACCTTCGCCGCGTCCACCAGCTGGCGCGTGGTGCCGATGTCGCTCGTCTCGTAGGTGTCCCCGGCCGCGAAGCGCTTGCGCATCGTGCCGATGAGCTGGAGCACCGTCGTGCTGCCCTTCATCGCCTCCGCCAGCGCGGGGGCGTCCGCCAGCTCCAGCACCGCCTTCCCGGGCCAGGTGCTCGCGGGCTCCGTGTCCGCGCTCTTGGGCCGGACGTGCGGCGTCACGGACACGCCCCGCGCCAGGGCCTGCCGCATCAACGTGCGACCCGTGGCGCCCGTGGCGCCCGCGACGAAGAGATGACGAGGAGCTGCGCTGCTCATGGCGATGCCTCCCGGGCCGGCGTTCGCGGCCCCTGGAGCGCCTCTTGAGCACAGCGCCTCCGGCCTGCCCACTGTTTCTGGAGGCGGGGCGGGAAAGCAGACACGCCGGTCTCGGCGCTGGACCTCTCCTCGAGGTGGATGGAGGCGCGGGCCCGGCCGACTTCTTCACCCCTCACGCCGCATGCGGCGCCCTGGCGCCGATGCGAAACCCGCCCTGCGCGACCCCACCTGCCCCGTGAGCTGGAATGGGAGGGACGACGCCTTCGTGATGCACGCGGACGGACCTCCCGCGAGCACCCTCGCCCCCATGTTCTTCCCCTCACCCTCGCCCGCCCTTGCCCACGCCCGTTGCCCGCGCCTCCTGACCTTCAGGGGTAGGCACCGCCGGGGGGCATGTCACCCGTGAGCACGAGGCGAGTGTTCTCTGTCCACGGAGTGGATGTGCGCGCAGGGCGGTGAGGTAGGTCTCGCGGAGGATTCGCGTCCATGTCGATCTCCCGCGACGTGGGCCGTCTTTTTCGACGAAACCCGTGGAGTCCCCCGAGAGGTCCCTCGCATGTCCCGCTACCTGATGCTGCTGCACGAGAACCCCGCCGCCTTCGCCGCCATGTCCCCCGCCGAACTCCAGGCCATCCTGGAGGAGTACGCCCGGTGGAGCGACGCGCTCCTCCAGGAGGGCCGGTTGCTCCAGGGCGAGAAGCTGCGCGACGACGGCGGCCGGCGCCTGAAGCAGCAGGGCGGACAGGTGCTCGTGTCGGACGGGCCGTACGCGGAGGTGAAGGACGTGGTGGGGGGCTTCTTCATCCTGTCGGCCGAGTCGTATGACGCCGCCGAGGCCCTGGCGCGGACGTGTCCACACCTGCGCTACGGCGAAGTCGAGCTTCGCGCCATCGAAGAGGTCTGACGGCGTGTCCTCCGTGGAGCAGGCGCTGGAGCTGGCCTTCCGCCGGTGGTCCGCGGGGCTCGTCGCGGCCCTGGTCCGGCGCGTGGGGCTGGGGCGGCTGGACCTGGCGGAGGACGCGGTGCAGTTCGCCATGCTCCAGGGGGCGCGGACGTGGAGCTTCCACGGCATTCCGGAGCAGCCGCGCGCGTGGCTGCTGCGCGTGGCGTTGAACCGGCTGACGGACCTCCTGCGGCAGCGCGCGCCGGAGGTGCCGGAGGGGGACTCGGCGCCCGAAGAGGACGCCGGGCCTCCGGAGGAGGCGCCCACGCGCTTCGCGGCGGAGCTTCCGGACGATGCGCTGCGGTTGCTCTTCGCGTGCTGCCATCCGGCGCTCTCGCGCGAGATGCAGGTGACGCTCACGTTGAAGGTGGCGTGTGGCTTCTCCGTGCGCGAGGTCGCCGCCGCGCTGCTCGCGGACGAGCCCACCGTGGCGCAGCGGTGGGTGCGGGCGAAGCGGACGCTGCGCGCCTGCCGCGCCACGCTGGAGGTGCCTGCTCCGGAGGCGCTGCCGGAGCGGGTGGGCTCGGTGCACGCCGTGCTCTACCTGCTCTTCAACGAAGGCTATGAAGCCTCCGAGGGCCATGACCTGTCCCGCGCGGAGCTGTGTGGAGAGGCGCTCCGTCTGGTGGAGGTGTTGCTGTCGCATCCGGGGACCGCGACGCCGGAGGGGCACGCGCTGGCGGCGCTGTTCTGCTTCCGGATCGCGCGGCTGCCAGGGCGCGTGGATGCCCGGGGCGCGTTCGTGCCGCAGGAGGCGCGGGAGGGGACGGAGGCGTCACCGCCCTGGATGGCGCGAGGGCTGCGGCACCTGCGCGCTTCCATGGGGACGGTGCTGACGCCGCTGCACCTGGAGGCGGAGATCGCCCTCGTGCACGCGAAGGCGTCCGTGCCGGGGCCGGAGGACAGTGCCCGGTTGCTGCGGCTGTACGACGCGCTGCTCTCGCTCAAGCCGTCGCCCATCGTCGCGCTGGGTCGGGTGGTGGCGCTGGGACAGGTGCGCGGACCGGCCGAGGCGCTGGAGGCGTTGGGCCCCTTGCGAGCGGAGGCGGTGCTGCGGCGCTATCCGTACCGCTTCGCCGTGGAGGGCATGTTGCTGGAGCAGTTGGGCGAGCGGAGTCGGGCGGCGGATTGCTTCCGTCAGGCCGCGGCGCTGGCCCGGACGCCGCCGCAGCGGGAGTACCTGCTCGGGCGGGCCCGGGCCTGCGAGTAGGGGGCGCGTGCTACCGTCAC
>JAFADT010000867.1 GCA_023424585.1 Pseudomonadota bacterium | reverse complement strand
CAACGACGTGCCGGTGACCGCGGCCAGGCCCAGCCAGAACGTGAGCGCGTTGAACGCGGACACGCGCGCGACGTCCAGCGCGGTGAGCCCCCACGCGGAATACAGCCGGTAGCGCACCGACCCGCCGCTCAGGAACGACGCCCCCAGGTTGTGCCCGAAGGCGTAGCCCACGAAGGACGTGAACCCCACGCGGGAGTACGGGAGCCGGTGCCCCGCATGCCCCAGCGCCAGCACGTCGTACAGCGTGAGCGCCACGTAGTTCACGACGGTCACGCCGAGTGCCAGGAGGATCCGCCCGGTCGTCACGGCCGCGAGCCCCGCGCTCACGTCCTCGCGGCGGAAGTGCGACAGCTCGCGGTGCAGCACGTACGCCGCCACGCTCAACAGCAACAGCGGCAGCGCGGTGGTGAGGACTCTCTGGATCTTCGACATGCCGGGCTTCCCCCGACACGTGACGCAGCATCCGGCGTGCCATCCCCGTGGAGAGAGCCCCGTGGGCAGACCTCCGCCCGAATTGCCCCAGCCGGGGCGTTCCGCCCCACCCTCGCGGGAGGAACAGCCAGGCGGGAGCCCGCCATGCTCCACCTCGGCTACCCCACGAGCGGCCCAGCTCCCGTTCCCAGGCAACCTCGGATACGGCGGGCATGCTCGCGCTGTGCTGAAGACACGCATGGGACCTGGGTACAGGCGCCTCGGTCTTCATTCTGCGCGCCGTCGAGGGCGGCACCACGCCGAGCCCTCGCAGGCCCGTCCACCCTGTGGAGGCCAGGGAGATGCGTCGGCTGGCGGACCAGTCCATCCGCGCCACCGAGCGCATCCGCGACGTGCTCGACGGCGTGAGCCTGAGCATGCGCGAGGCCGCGCGGACGAGCGAACAGGGCGAGGCGTGCGTGCAGGTGAGCCTGGACGCGGTCCGCACCTCCGGCGCCCAGTTGCAGGAGCTGACCCGCATTCATCGGCGACACCAGCGGCAGCGTGCGGCAGATCACCCAGGCCGTGGCCCAGCAGGACTCCAGCACGCACCAGATCGCCCTGGCCATCCAGGATCTGTCCGGGCGATGCAGCGCACGCTGCAGGCCGTGGAGGAGACGCGCACCGTCACCCAGTTCGTGCAGGCGCTGGCGGAGGTCATGTCGAGCGCCGCGGGCAACGCGCTCCGCTCGGGCACGCTGGACGGCCAGCCAGGTCCCGAGACCGCGTGAAGGCCGCAGGCCGGCTCGGCTACACTCCGGGCCATGGTGCCCCTGAGCGACCACTCCGGACTGCCGCCCGAGCGCTGCGCCGCCCTGGAGCGGCAGCTCGCGCCGCTCGCCCTGCTGCAGGACGTGGTGCGCTGGGGCTTCGCGAGCACGCCGCCGCGCGACGTGGCGGAGGTGGTGGTCCAGGACGAGTTCACCCACGACGTGGTGCTGCCCTGGGAAGAGGAGCGCTACCTCGTCTTCGACACCATCTGACTGGGCGGGGTCACCTCGGTCTCCGTGTGGGACCACCGCCCCACCGCCGATGAGCTGCTGGACGCGCGGCTGCGCGCCGGCTGGACGCCCACTCCGACGAGCACCGTCGACGGGGACGTCATCCTGGGCCACGCCGCGTGCCGCGTCCCATCCCGGGCCGCGCGCTGACGACCTGGCGACACTCGCCCGGGGCGATGCGTCGCCCCCGCGACGTCCGGGCGCGGCGGCGCGCGGACGCTGACGAAGCCATGACGTGCGGGAAGTACGAGCACCGCCATGGAAGCGAGCATGAAGCCCCGGCTGCGGGGTCTGTCCCACGTCATCGCGTTCGTGGCGGCGCTGTTGGGTTGCGTGCGGCTGGCGCAGGTGCCGGTGCAGGGCATGCAGTACGCGGCGAACCTGGTGTTCGGCGGCAGCCTGGTGCTGATGTTCGGCGTGAGCGGGGGCTACCACTGGCCCACCTGGAGCGCCGCGATGTACCAGCGGATCCGCCGGTTCGACCACGCGGCCATCTTCATCCTCATCGCGGGGAGCTTCACGCCGCTGGCGACCCTGGACCCCATGGGGGGCCTGAGTCAGCGGCTGCTCTGGCTGATGTGGGGCGCGGCGCTGGCGGGCGCCACGCTGACCCTCGCGGGCATCTCCGCGTCGCGAGGGCTGCGCTCCGGGCTCTACGTGGCGCTGGGCTGCGTGGCGGCCCCGGTGTTCTGGAACCTCCCGACGGTCATGGGCCAGGGCCGGGTGGGCTGGCTCTTCTTCGGAGCCATGCTCTACGCCGTGGGCGCGGTGGTGTACGCGCGCCGTTGTCCGGATCCGGTGCCCCACGTGTTCGGCTACCACGAGGTGTTCCACCTCATGGTCATCGCCGCGGCCGCCACGCACTACATCGTGCTGCTGGACTTCGTGGGGCGTTAGTCCGGCCGGGGGTTCATCCTGCCCGCCAGGCCCGGCCAGGGCTGTGACTGCCTCTCGAAGGGCGGCTTCGGATACAGGGTGACGGGGTTCCGCAGCGGCTGCGCGGGCGCGGTGGCCGTCCCGGCGTCAGTGGCCACCGCGGCGGGCGTCGTGGCGAACGCGGCGGCGATGCCCGTCGCCAGCCCGCCCACCACCTGGCGACGTGAAGGCGCGTTGCTGTTGTCATCCGGTTCCATCGTGTGGCTCCTGGGCTCTGGGGGAAGGCGCCCGACCCAAGCGGGTCCAGGCGCAGCGGGGAGAAGGCATTCACGTCAACGGACCGATGGGCGACATCCCGCTCCGCGCCTCGCGGTGCGATTGTCGGGCACCGCACGCCGCATCGTCCGCGCCTCCAGGTGCCTCGCAGACGGGCGGGTGGAAGCTTCCATCGAGGAGGGACGGCCATGGCCCACCCGGCGCTCACCACGCAGTGCTGCATCGCGGGCGGCGGCCCGGCGGGGATGATGCTGGGGCTGCTCCTGGCGCGGGCCGGCGTGGAGGTGAAGGTGCTGGAGAAGCACGCGGACTTCCTCCGCGACTTCCGGGGCGACACGCTCCACCCCTCCACGCTGGAGCTGATGCACGAGCTGGGCTGGCTGGACGAGCTGCTCGCGCTTCCCCACTCGAAGGTCGTGGACCTGCGCTTCCAGGTCGACGGGCACGACATCACCGTGGGGGACTTCCGCCACCTCCCCACGCACGCGCGCTTCCTCGCGTTCATGCCGCAGTGGGACCTGCTCGACTTCCTGGCGCGCAAGGCCGCCCTGTATCCCGGCTTCCAGCTGCTCCGCCGCGCGGAGGTGACGGAGCTGATGCGCGACGGCGACGGCGAGGTGACCGGGGTCCGCGCACGGACGCCCGGGGGCCCGCTGGACGTGCACGCGTCGCTGGTGGTGGCGGCGGACGGCCGCAAGTCCACGCTGCGGGAGCGGTCCGGCCTGGAGGTGCGGGTCCTGGGCGCGCCCATGGACGTGCTCTGGTTCAGCGTGACGCGCAGGCCGGATGACGCGGACCCGCCCCTGGGCCGCTTCGAGCGCGGCGAGCTCTTCCTCCTCATCAACCAGGGCGACCGGTGGCAGTGCGGCCGGGTCATCCCCAAGGGCGGCACCGCGGCCCTTCAGGCGCGTGGCCTGGAGTCGTTCCGCGAGCAGTTCGTGAGCCGCGTGCCGTTCCTCGCCGACCGCGCCGGCGAGCTCCGAAGCTGGGACGACGTGAAGCTGCTGACCGTGCGGGTGGATCGGCTGCGCACCTGGTACCGGCCCGGCCTGCTGTGCATCGGCGACGCGGCGCACGCGATGTCGCCCGTGGGCGGCGTGGGCATCAACCTGGCGGTGCAGGACGCGGTGGCCGCCGCCAACCTGCTCGCGGGGCCCCTGCTCGCCCGGCACGTCACGACCGGGGACCTGCGCCGCGTCCAGCGGCGCCGCGAGCTCCCCACCCGGCTCACCCAGCGGGCGCAGGTGTTCATCCAGGACCGCGTGGTGGACCCGGCGCTCCGGAAGCACGCTTTCAGCGACGGCCGGCTGCCGCTGGCCCTCCGCTGGGTGGAGCGCATCCCCGCGCTGCGCCGCATCCCCGCGCGCCTGGTGGGCCTGGGCCTCCGTCCCGAGCACATCCACACGCCGGTCGCCGCGCCCCTTCACTGAGGAGAGGAGCGCAGGGCCGCCGGTCCCCACGGCCCTGCCCCGGGCGCGGTTGTCCTCGCGCGGTGCGGCCCCAAGGTTCGCGGGAGTGCCTGACGCCCTTGCATCACCCTCCTGTGCGTCAGGCCGGGAGGAACCATGGAGAGCTCACGAATGACGACCGCCCTGCAGGAGATCCGGTCCCGGGGAGAAGAATCCTTCGAGGGGGTTCGCGCAGGGCAATGGAGCAAGGCCGCCACGGCCGTGGTCGCGGCGGCGCTGATGTCCCTGGGCCTGAAGCGCCGTTCTCTCGGGGGGACGGTGGTCGCGCTGGCCGGCGGCGCCCTGCTCTACCGGGGCCTGCAAGGCCGGACGGCGCGCCGCGAGGGGGCGGGCGAGGGAGCGCGGCGCGGGCACTTCATCGAGGTGGAGCACTCGCTCACGGTGGGCCGTCCGGCGGAGGCGCTCTACCGCCTGTGGCGTGAGCCCTCCACCCTGAGCCACCTGATGGCGGGCTTCGCGGACGTCACGCCCACGGAAGGCGACGGCCGCCACTGGGAGCTCCACGAGTTGCTGGGGCGCAGGCTGCGATTCGACTCCCGCGTCGTGGAGGACCGCCCGGCGGAGCTCATCCGCTGGGAGTCCACGGAGGACAGCGCGGTGAGGCTCCGCGGCTGGGTCCGCTTCCGGCCCACCCCGGCGGACCTGGACACGGAGGTGACGCTGCACGTGGGCTTCCTTCCGCCAGGAGGCGCGCTGGTGGAGGCGCTGGCGCAGCGGCTGCGCGCCATCCCCACCCAGCGGGTGATGACGGCGCTGCGCCGGTTCAAGACCCTGGCGGAGACCGGAGAGGCTCCCACGCTGGGCCGCGACCCTTCCGATCGCGTGAACGCGGATTGACCCCGCGGGCGCTGAAGCCCTCCGGTCCGCCGGAGGACCTCCTCACGGGCTTCGTCGCGAACGCGGCCGAGGCCCGGAGCGGCAATGCCTAGCAGCCCATGCAGACCGGCCGGATGACCTGCCAGCTGCCGCAGCCGTTGTCGCCGCAGCACGTCTGGTAGAGCGTGCCACTCCGGCCGTAGTCGCCGTTGTGCCAGCTTCCGTCGCCGCCCACCTCGCGACACGCGCCGCAGGTCGAGGACCAGCTGACCTGCTCCGCCAGGTACTCGCCAATGGCACAGTTGGGCGTCTTGCCGATGCCCTGCTCCACCTGCGCGGCCTCACCGGCCTGCGGCGTCGCGTCCGGCTCCGACGCGGGGCCACAGGCGGTCAGGAGGCCCACGGAGAAGGTCGTCACGACCCAGGCGCGGATCATGTTTCGCATGCAGGGTGCTCCAGGCGGCGGAGGCTGGAATGCCTCGCGTCCCCCAGTCCGGCAGAAAGCGATATCCGGCGCAACCGGGATGTTTGACTTTGACCCCGCTGTTCCTTTTCCGCCCCAGTGCTCGCAATGGCTCTCTTTCGTCCGCTGGCGGTGTTCCATTTCCTGACGCGGTGGAGCCGGGCTGGGCTCCTTCACGCCGAGCCTCGCGGAGGCGGTAGGACCCACGGGTCAGGTGGTTGGCCACCGACATCGACGACGGGGCCCTCCAGCGGCTCCGCGCGCGGGTCCTCAGACGGTTTCCGGCCGCGCCGCTGTCGCCCACCGTCCAGAACCCGGGCCTTCGCGCACGGGAGCGTCCATTCCCTTGCAGAACCCGGCGCGCATCCGCCAGCAGGACCGCCCCGCACCAGCGAGCGCCCTACCTTCCTGCGCGCGAAGACGCGCCGGACGCGGCAGGGCGCCGCGCCACGCATGGGGAGGCGAACGCCATGGGTATCAGCAAGGGCAGTGCGCAGTGGAGCGGCGGGTTCAAGGACGGAAAGGGCGCCATGAAGCCCGGCCACGGCTCGGACGTCCCGTTCTCGGTCGGCACGCGCTTCGAGGGTCAGCAGGGCAGCAACCCGGAGGAGCTCATCGGCGCGGCGCTCTCCGGCTGCTTCTCCATGGCCCTGTCGGTGGGGCTGGAGAAGGCGGGCCTGAAGCCGACGCGCATCCAGACGAGCGCGGACGTGCACCTGGACAAGGAGGGGGACGGCTTCGCCATCACCACCATCGCGCTGACCACCGAGGCCGCCGTCCCCGGCGCCAACGACGCCCAGTTCCAGAAGATCGCCGAGGAGACCAAGAAGGGCTGCCCCGTCTCCAAGGCGCTCGCCGGGGTGAACATCACGCTGAAGGCGAAGCTGGCGACCTGACGGGCCTTCCCGCCGGCCTCAGCCGCCGGCGCACGCGTGTCGGCAGTCCTGCCGACACGCGACGACCTCGGGGGTGTTGCCCACGCAGGTCGCGTAGCACTGGTTCAGGCACGGCGTGAGCTCGGTTCCCGCCGTGCCGGGCTCCTCGCCGGTGGGCTCCGGCGCCGCCCTCCCCGGGTCCTCCACCGGAGGGCTGTCCGGAGGCGGAGCAGCCGCGGGGCCACACGCCGCCAGGAGCCCTCCCGCCACGGCCAGCGCCAAGCACCCTCCGCGCCACATACGCCACCCCTTTCACGGGCTGGTGAAGGCCCCACTCTAGCCGCGAAAGCGGGTGGAGGAGGAGCTGGCGGACCCGCTCCCGGAGTCGGTGCCGGCCCTGCCCCCCCCATGCTGCCCGGCCTCACCTCCACGGCCGTCCAGGACTGCGTGGACGAAGGCAAGCAGACGATGCTGAACGTGGAGCCCGTCCCGGCGGACGACTCCCTCGGCAAGAAGGACGGACGGTGGCCCCGAGGGAGGCGGCGGGCGCATCACGCCCTGACACATCCCGCCCGGAAATCCCGCCAACGCGCACCCCCTCACGGTGGGCCTGGCCGCAGTGGCCGCGCACATGCGCCACTGCGACACGCTGGGAGCCTGCGACGACAGCGGTGAAGCGCCCACGGATGGTGGCACCAGCGAGCCGGACGCGGGCACGACAGACGGCGGCTCGGGGGCGACATCTCCGCGGTCCTCGTCAACGCCGACGGCAGCCGCGAGACGGTGACCTTCGGCGCCAGCACGGACACCCGCTACGTGGCGGACTTCAACTACCTGCTGCCCGGCACCTACCAGGTGGACCTGGTGGGGCCGGAGGGCGTGTCGTTCACCACGGACCTCGCGCGCCCGGCGACCGCGACGGTCGGTTCGGGCGCGGAGTCGGACGTGCACTTCGTCCTGACGTCCTACGACGTCGAGTAGCCCCGCCGGGGTTCAGGCCGCCTTCTCGCCCGACTGCGCCTGGGCGGCCTGGACCTCGAGGGCGATCTCGATCTTCTCGCCCACCAGCACCCCACCCGCCTCCAGGGCCTGGTTCCAGGTCAGGCCGAAGTCGCTGCGGTTGATGGACGTCTTCGCCTCGAACGCGGCCTTGGTGTTGCCCCACGGGTCCTTGGCGATGCCCAGCTGCTCGGCCTCCAGGACGACCTCGCGGCTGATGCCGCGGATGGTGAGCTGGCCCGTCACCTTCAGGTGATTGCCGGAGGGCTCCACCTTCGTGCTCTGGAAGGTGATGGCGGGGAACTTCTCCACGTCGAAGAAGTCCGGCGAGCGCAGGTGGTTGTCGCGCGGCTCGACGCCGGTGCTGATGCTCGCCGCCTCGATGGAGACGGACACGGACGCCGCCGCCGGGTTCGCGTCATCCAGGGTGAGGGTGCCGCCGAACTTCGTGAAGCTGCCGCGCACCTTCGCCACCACCATGTGCCGGACGGTGAAGTGGACGCCCGTGTGCGTGGTGTCGATGTTCCAGAGGGTCGAGGCCATGGTCGTCTTCCTTGTCGTGGGCGCCGCGGCAGCGGCGGTGTGTTTCAACGAGGCGTAAGGTAGCGGCCCCCCACGTTCCGGATTAGACGGGACGGACAGGATGCACTGTTCCACCACTGGAACAGTCACCCGTGCACCCGAGGGAACGGGCCATGGACCTCAACGAACTCCTCGTCTTCGCCCGGGTGGTCCAGGCGGGCAGCTTCACGGCGGCGGCGAAGGCGCTGCGCATGCCCAAGTCCACCGTCAGCCGGAAGGTGTCGGAGCTGGAGGAGCGCGTGGGCGCGCAGCTGCTCCAGCGCACCACGCGCACGCTGCACCTGACGGAGGTGGGCCGCGCGTACTACGCGCACTGCGAGCGCATCGTCGCGGAGGCGGAGGCCGCGGAGCTGGCGGTGACGCGGCTCCAGGCGGGCCCGCACGGGCTCCTGCGCGTGACGACGCCGCTGTCGGTCAGCTTCCTCGCGCCGCTGGTGGCCCGCTTCATGGAGCAGTACCCGGACGTGCAGGTGGAGCTGCTCTGCACGGACCGCGCGGTGGACCTGATGGAGGAGGGCTTCGACCTGGCGGTGCGGGCCGGACGGCTGCCGGACTCGTCGCTGATGGCGCGGCGGCTGGGAGACATCGAGCGCGTGGTCGTGGCCGCGCCGGAGTACCTCCAGGCGAGGGGCGCGCCGAGGTCGCCGGCGGACCTGGTGAGGCACGACTGCCTCTTCTTCGGCACCTCGCTGCGGGGGAACGTCTGGACGCTGCACGCGAGCGGGCGCTCGGTCGACGTGAAGGTCTCTGGCCGGCTGGTGGTGAACGAGCCGGACATGCTGCACGCGGTGACGCTGCAAGGCGCCGGGGTAGCGCTGCTGCCGGGCCTCCAGTGCGGCGAGGACCTGGCGTCCGGGCGGCTCCAGCGCGTGCTGCCGGACTGGAGCTCCGCGGGCGCGCCGGTGCACGCCGTCTACCCGCCCACGCGCCACCACGTGCCCAAGGTGATGGCCTTCGTGGAGGTGCTGCGCGAGCACTGGCCCCAGCAGCAGGGAGCACTCAAGCGGGCGAAGCGCTGAGACAGTGGCCGCGTTTCGTTCCGTGGATGGAACGATGTGTCCCGAGGTTCACGTCTGGCCAGGGGGTGTTCCGGGGCGCATGTTGTGCCGCGAAAGGAAACACACACCATGCTCAACGTTCGACCTTCTGAAGCCCGCGGACATGCCAACCACGGCTGGCTGGACTCGCATCACACCTTCTCCTTCGCCAGCTACTTCGACCCCGAGCACATGGGCTTCCGCGCCCTACGCGTCATCAACGAGGACCGCGTGCAGTCTGGCGAGGGCTTCGACACACACCCGCACCGGGACATGGAGATCATCACCTACCCGCTGAGCGGCGCCATCGCGCACCGGGACAGCACGGGAGGCCAGGGGATCCTGCGCGCTGGCGAGGTGCAGCGCATGACGGCCGGCACGGGCGTGATGCACAGCG
>JAFADT010000697.1 GCA_023424585.1 Pseudomonadota bacterium | reverse complement strand
GTGCCCACCAACAAGCACCTGCCGCCCGCGCCGAACAACGGCCGGTGGAACGACCCCAGCTGGAATGACGGCTGCGACTTCCACGTCTCCCGCGCGGACGCGGCGCCCGTCGTGCCGGTGCCCCCTCTTCAGGCGCTGCCCGCCAGCGGCCTGTTCCCGGAGGCGGCCGTCGACAACTTCGCCACCAGCACGGGCGAGGCGCGGCCGAACTTCGCGCGCGCGACGCTCACCTCCGCCGCCGGCTTCCGCGACGTCCAGTACATGGGCGGCGCGTTCATCATCGACGCGAAGGACGCGAAGAACGCGCTCGACTTCCTGAACTCGTCCGCCGGGCCGGACGCGCCGAACAAGTTCCGCAGGCCGTGCAACTGCGACACGTTCACCAACAACAGCGGCTGCTTCTACGTGCGCATGCACCAGGCCACCATCGAGTTCAACGCCCCCATCGGGCGGCGCCTGAACCGCGTGCCCCCGAAGATCGCGCTGCTGGACCTGGACGACAACAACGCCGGGGACCGCTCCTACGTGAAGGGCGGCATGCTGGACGACTACCTGCGCAACGCGGGCCTGGACTTCCCGGGCGCGGGCGGCTGCCCCGAGGGCACCACCAGCGGCTGCACCCTCAACGGCAAGCGCCCCGGCCTCATCTACGACGCGCTCCACGCCAACGCGGACCTCATCTCCACCGCCGCCTTCCCCCACGGCCTGCTCAACGCCGTGGACCCCGTCACCCAGCGCCCACGCTACCGCGTGTTCTGGGCGCCGCACTGGGAGATCGGCAACAGCACCCGGCCCGAGTACCGGAGCAACGGCGACGGCGCCGGCAACCAGGCGGAGAACGTCCTCAACAACATCGCGTACTTCACCAACCAGCGCGGCAACGGCCTGTTCGCCGAGTGCGCCAGCATCTGGTCCTACGAGCACACCGACCGGGTGGGAGGCGGGCTCGTGCCGTCCTCGCGCTTCCAGGGCGACGGCAACTTCGAGAAGAACAAGCTCTCCGGCGGCTCCACCTGGAACGGCCGCAACTGCACGGACCCGGACTACGGCAACGAGGCCTCGCCCCGCCCCGCGTGCGTCCTCTACCCCAACCCGGGCGACCCCTTCTCCCAGCTGGGCGACTTCCGCTTCAACAACGTGGTGGGCCACACGGAGAACTACCGGACGACCTACAAGAACGGCGTGCGGCGGCTGGCGGTGAGCTGGAAGGACTACGCGCCCGGCCACCAGTACGACAACGCGACGCAGGTGGCGGCGAACAACCAGCGCGGACACGACTTCTTCACCTTCAACCAGAAGGACAATGATCCGCAGAAGGCGACCATCGTCTACCTGGCGGGCCACGACTTCAAATCGAGCGTCGCGGGCACGCGCATCGTGCTCAACACGCTGCTCAACCTGGGAAGCGAGCCGCTGCAGAGCGAGCGCACCGTGTCCGCGCCCGTCGCGCTGGACGACACCAACGGCACGGACTCCAACGGCTCGCGCGCCCTGCTCTTCAAGACCTCCTACAACGCCGTGACGGGCTACCCGCCCGGCGCGGACACGTACACGCCCGCGCAGGGCTCGCACTGGGTGTTCCCCTACTACCCGGGCACGCTGCGCGCGCACTCGCTCATTGGCGGGGACGCGCTCTCCGCGGGGGAGAACTCGCTGTCGGACGGCACCCTGTGGAACGCGGACGCGCGCATGCCCGCCCCCGGCGACCGCAACCTCTTCACCTACTTCGGCGGCGAGGTGACGGAGAACCCGCCCCTGGGCCCGAACCGCACGGCACCGCACGGGGTGCTGCAGGTGGGCTGGCAGCCGGAGGAGGTCTCCGGCACGCGCATCAACCGCGACTACGGCGCCGCGCCCAACCCCGGCTGCGTGGACGTGCTGAAGCTGGGCCGCGCCAAGGCGCGCGACGGCACCGACGTCTACGACTTCGTGAAGGGCCCGGACGGCGTCTGCGACCTGCAGCAGGCGACGCAGTACTCGCCGCAGGCGGGCGGCACGGACTTCGGCGTCACCAACGAGCTCATCAACAAGACCCAGCTGTACGTGGACTTCAACGCGGTGGCGATGATGCTCCAGCGGGTGCGCGGCTACTGCTACGCCACCGTGTCCGGCCGGGACGGCGCCAGCGAGACGCCCATCCTCCAGCCCACCACCAGCCAGTGCAACAACGAGGACGCGGACAACAAGGCGCACCTGGGCGGCTTCATCCACTCGTCGCCGGTGGTGGTGACCGCCAGCCCCTTCATCGCGGACCGGGGCGCCCCCCGTCCCACGGTGGCCTACGCGGCGGGCCTGGACGGCCAGGTCCACGCCTTCTACGTCTCCGGGGGCGCGCGCTACGACGGCCCGGCGGAGAACCTCCAGTTCCCCAACCCGGACGCCACCTCCCGCTTCAAGACAGACTTCGCCCAGCGCTTCCGCACCGGCTCCCCGCCGGCGGCGGGCACGGAGCTCTGGAGCTTCCTGCCGGCCACGCAGCTGGCCGGGCTGCGCAACAACACCGCGCGGGTGAACAGCGCCCCCGTCGTCTTCGACGTGTTCGCGGACTTCGTGGGCACAGGCAGCCGCGAGTGGCACACCGTGCTCGTCGCCAACGTGGGCCAGACGGGGCGCGACCTGTTCGCCCTGGACGTGACGAACCCGCTCAAGCCCGTGCTGCTGTGGCACCTGGTGGGCAGCCACTTCGCCACCGCCGGCGCGCCGTACTCGGCGGTGGCGCTGGCGGACAAGAGCCTGGGCGGCACGGACTGGACGTACACCTGGGACGAGGACTCCAGCCACTTCCTCCTCCCGCCGAGCATCGACCCCGGCCGTCAGGCCAGCGGCCTCTATGACTACAGCGGCCTGGGCGGCTCGCGCGGGCTGTCCGTGGGCGTGGGCCGGCTGGGCCTGGAGCCCGTGTACGCCGTCTTCGTCGCCTCCAGCAGCTCCGGCGTGCTGGCGGCGCCGGACTCGCCGGCCTCGCCCGCCAAGGGCGTGCAGGTGTTCGCCATCGACGTGGCCACCGGCCAGAAGCTGTGGCAGTGGCAGAAGGCCTACGGCAGCAGCGTGGACAACAGCGCGCCCGCCGCCCCCACCGTGGCTCAGGACTCCAGCGGCGCCTCTCGCCTCTACGTGGGGGACATGGAGGGCCGGCTCTGGGAGCTGGACGCGTCCACCGGCGTGAACGTCAACGTGTCGCGCCTGGGCCCCGTGTGCACGGACACCGCGCCCTGCAAGTACACGGCGATGAACATCGGCGGGCTGCCCATCACCAGCCAGCCCATCAGCACCAACGTGGGGCTGGCGCGCATCCCGCGCGACGCGGCGGACGCCTCCGCCTTCGGGCAGTACAAGGGCAAGACCGTGGCCCTGGTGGGCACCGCCGGCATGGACTGGGTGCCGGACACCGTGGGCGGCCGCTTCCACGCGCTGCTGCTGGACGCGGACCTGCGGCTGCCGCTGGGCACGGACGGCAAGCGGCTGGACGGCACGGCCATCAACGCGAGCCTGGCCCACACGGAGGCCACCACCTACGGCGTGCTCCAGGAGCCCTCGCCCTTCCCGCTCGTCTTCGCCGCGCCCGAGCACGTCTACGGCAACATCACCATCGCCGGGCGCACCGCGTACTTCAGCACCGCCGAGGAGTCCGTGAACGACCCCATGCTGCTGAGCGCGTCCGTCGGCGGGCACACGTACAGCATCGACCTGGGCAACACGGCGGCGTCGCAGCAGGACATCCGCCCCATGAGCGGCGCGTCGCTGGCCAACTACGGCGGCGTGGCCGTCTACCACCGCGACAACGGCGGCACGTCCACGGACTACGTCGTGGGCGCGGAGGTGAGCGCCCTGCGCGTCACGCGCATCGACAACGGCAGCAACACCGGCGCCTCCAGCCCCAACCCGCTGGACTCCGTGAACGGCGAGAACGGCGTGCTCTACCAGCTCCTCAACTGGAGCCAGAGGTTCCTCGAATGAGCCCCCCTCCTCTTTCCGCCTCGCGGCGGGGCAGCGGCCTCCTGGAGGTCCTCATCTCCATGAGCGTCCTGGCGCTGGCCGCCGTGGGCGCGGTGATGGGCATGGTGGCCGCCACGCGCGACGTGAAGGACGGCCAGGTGCTCCAGGGCCGGCGCATGCTGCTGGAGGCGCGCGTGCAGCGGCTGTGGCTCGCGTCCAAGGCGGACCTGGCCAACCAGGCCATCCCCCGGCCCGCCCTCTTCCCGCCGGAGCTGGCCCTGGGCACGGCGCCCTGGCAGCTGGACCCCAGCGCGCCCCTGCCGGGCGACGTGGGCACCGGCGCCTACTTCCGCGTGCGCCCCACGGGCCAGGTGGAGCCGGCGCTGGACGTGCCCGCCGGCACGCCCTGCACGGCCTCCACGCCGGACTCCGTGCTGCCCCGCGACGTCTACTGCCGTGAGGTGCTGGTGACGCAGGGGCTGCCCAAGGACCTGCCCCCCGCGGCCCAGGCGCTGGTGCCCGCGGGCGCCCTGCCCTTCACCTTCTGGACGCGCGCGTACCGCAAGAACGACAGCCTGGAGCGCGCCATCGTGCACAGCGAGGTGTTCGTCCTATGAGCCGCCACCCGGGAGCCGGCGCGCGGGCGCGCGGCATGACGCTGCTGGAGACGATGGTCGCGGCGGCGCTCGCCACCATCATCCTCGCGGCGGCCACGGCCCTGCTGCTCGCGGGCGGGCGCGTGGTGCACAACACCGAGCACGTGGCGGACAGCCACGACAACGCGCGGCTCGCGGGCGAGACGCTGCTGTCCGCGGTGCGCCAGGCCGGCGCGGGCATGTCCGAGGGCCTCTGGGTGGTGTCCAACGGAACGCCCCAGCGCATCAACCCCGTCTTCGGCGGGGACGGCGGGGGCGCGGGCGTGCTCGCCGCCACCACGGCCGGCAACGTGCCGAGCGTGGATGGCAGCGACGACCTGTGGCTGGTCGTGCCGGACCGCAACTACCTGGGCCGCGACTGCGCGCCGGGCGCGGCGATGACGGTGGTGAAGCCGGGCACCGGCGCCCTGGAGGTCAACTGCGTGGGCGTGCCCAGCGGCGCCGAGCCCGCCAACCCCATGCTGGTGGCCAGCAACATGAAGAGCGCCGCGCTGCTCACCCAGGCGTCCGTGACGAGCACCCCGCCCACCGCCACGGTGAGCTACCTGGAGACCGGCGTGCCGGGCTTCTCCAACGCGCCCCACAAGGGCGGCTTCCAGCGCGGCGACCTGGTGTACCCGGTGCGCCTGCTGCACTTCTTCATCGGGACCAACACGAGCACCGGCCGCAAGGCGCTGATGCGCGCGGAGGGCAGGCCCGGCGCCGACGTGGCGGGGCGGCCCTTCGTGGACATGGGCGACCCGGTGGTGGTGCAGGACTTCGTGGAGGACTTCCAGGTGGCCTTCGGCCTGGACGCCGCGAGCACGGGCGACCCGGCCCGCTACGACTTCCAGAACGGCCTCAAGCCTGAGTTCACGCCGGGCCTGCGCTCCGTGCGCGTCAGCGTGGTGGCCACCGGCCGCTCGCCCCGGCGCGACAATCGCAACGAGGCCGTCCTCTCCGAGGACCTGCCCCTCTCGGTGGAGAACCACCTCCCGGCCGCGGGCCCCGCGGACGGCTACTTCCGCAGCCTCTTCTCGCGCCGGGCGGAGCTGCCCAACCTGGCCTCGGCCAGCCTGTGAGCCCATCTCCCATGAGGCCCTCCGCCATGTCCCCGCGCCCTTCTTCCCGCGCCACCCGAGGCGCCACGCTGCTGCTCGTCGTGCTGCTCGTCACCGTGCTGCTGGGGCTGGTGGCGGGCGTGATGGCCTACGCCAGCAGCGAGCGCACGCGCGCCGTCACCTTCAGCCGCACGGGGCAGCGCCAGGGCTGCGCGGAGAGCGGCCTGCAGCTGGCGCGCGGCTACTTCGGCCGCAACTACAGCCAGTGGAACGCCTTCCTGAGCGCGCCGTCCATCTACGACCCCATCGCCTCGCCCACCAACCCGTCCCCCGCCGAGCCGCGCACCGCCGCCGGCCGCGCCGCCATCAAGACGGCCAACCCCGCGCTGTTCGCGGACCTGGACGGCGACGGCAAGGACGACGTGTACCTCTACATCCGGGACAACGAGGACGAGTTCAAGCCGCTCGCCCCGGCGTGGGACCGCGACAATGATCAGCAGGTGGTGGTGGGCGCCATCTGCATCAGCGAGACGCTGATCCCGCGCCGGGGGGCCGGCAACCAGCTGGACCCCAACGCGCTCGCCGTGGAGGGCATCCTCCAGTACAACGGCGGCGGCCACGCCTACACGGCGCAGTCGGCGGGCGGCACGGGCTCCGGCAACCTCAACCGTTGAGCCGGCCGCCGGGCGTGCGAAGCTCTCTCCCATGCCCACGCTCGAAGACGCCATCGCCCTGGCGGTGGCCGCGCACCAGGGTCAGCGCGACAAGGCTGGCCAGCCCTACATCCTCCACCCCCTGCGGGTGATGCTGCGCCTGTCGTCGGACGCGGAGCGCACCGCGGCCATCCTCCACGACGTGGTGGAGGACACGCCCTACACGTTGGAGCGCCTGCGCGAGCTGGGCTACCCGGAGGACGTCCTCTCCGCGCTGGACTGCCTCACGAAGCGCGAGGGCGAGACCTACGAGGCCTTCATCGAACGGCTGCGCCCCCACCCCCTGGCCCGCCGCGTGAAGCTGGCGGACCTGGAGGACAACATGGACGTGCGCCGGCTGAAGGACGTGACGCCCAGGGACGCGGAGCGCCTGTCGCGCTACGTGGCCGCCTGGACGCGCCTGCGCGCCGAGTAGCCGCAAGAGACACGGCGGCCCGGCGACCCTCCCGTGAAGCGAGGGCGGCCGGGCCGCGAGACCAGCGGGCGACGTCCGCAGGGCCTACGCCTTGGCGAGCTGGCGGAGCACGAACTGGAGGATGCCGCCGTTGCGGTAGTAGTCGAGCTCGTTCGGCGTGTCGATGCGGCACAGCGCGGTGAACTCGCGGGTGCCGTTCTCACCGGTGGCCTTCACGGTGAGCTTCTTCTGCGGCGCCAGCCCGTCCGCGATGCCGGTGATCTCGAACGTCTCGTGGCCGGTGAGGCCCAGCGACTGCGCGTCCTGGCCCGCCTCGAACTGGAGGGGCAGCACGCCCATGCCCACGAGGTTGGAGCGGTGGATGCGCTCGAAGCTCTTGGCGATGACGGCCTTCACGCCCAGCAGCTGCGTGCCCTTGGCCGCCCAGTCGCGGCTGGAGCCCGTGCCGTACTCGGCGCCCGCCAGCACCACCAGCGGCGTGCCGTCCGCCTGGTACTTCATGGACGCGTCGTAGATGCTCATCCGCTCGCGCGTGGGGATGTGCACCGTGACGCCGCCCTCCACGCCGGGGACCAGGAGGTTCTTCAGGCGGATGTTGGCGAAGGTGCCGCGCACCATCACCTCGTGGTTGCCGCGGCGCGCGCCGTAGGAGTTGAAGTCCTTGGGCTCCACGCCCTCCGCCATGAGGTACTTCGCTGCGGGGCTCGTCTTGGCGATGTTGCCCGCCGGGGAGATGTGGTCCGTCGTGACGGAGTCTCCCAGGAGCGCCAGCACGCGCGCGCCCTTGATGTCCTGCACCGCCTTGGGCTCCTTCGGGAGGTTCTCGAAGAAGGGCGGCTTGCGCACGTAGGTGGACTTCTCATCCCACTTGAACGTGGAGCCCTTGCTCACCTGCAGCTGCTGCCAGAGCGTGTCGCCCTCCATGGCGTTGGCGTACTGGCGGCGGAACTGCTCCGGCTTCACGGCCGTGCGGATGGTCTCCTTGATCTCCTCGTTGGACGGCCAGATGTCCTTGAGGAACACCGGGCGGCCGTTGGGGTCCGTGCCCAGCGGCTCGTGGTCCAGGTCGCGGCCCACCTCGCCGGCCAGCGCGTACGCCACCACGAGCGGGGGGCTCGCCAGGTAGTTCATGCGCACATGCGGGTTGATGCGGCCCTCGAAGTTGCGGTTGCCGGACAGCACCGCCGCCACCACCAGGTCGCCCTCCACCACCGCGTTGGCGACAGGCTCCGGCAGCGGGCCGGAGTTGCCGATGCAGGTGGTGCAGCCGTAGCCCACGACGTGGAAGCCCACGGCCTCCAGGTAGGGCAGGAGGCCCGCGTCGCGCAGGTACTCGGTCACCACGCGGCTGCCCGGGGCCAGGGACGTCTTCACCCAGGGCTGCGGCTTGAGGCCCTTCTCCACGGCCTTCTTCGCCAGGATGCCCGCGGCCACCAGCACCGCCGGGTTGGACGTGTTGGTGCAGGAGGTGATCGACGCGATGACCACCGCGCCGTGGCCCACCTGGTAGCTCTGGCGGCCCGCCTTCACGCTGACGGTCTGGGCCAGCCGCTCCGGGGGCACCGGGGCCGCGGGGGCCTTGGCGCCGCCCTTGGGGCCCTCGTCGTCCTCGCCCTTGCTCTTGCCGGCGGCGAGCATCTCCACCAGGGACTTCTCGTACCCGGCCTTCATGTCCTTCAGGGGCACGCGGTCCTGCGGGCGCTTGGGGCCCGCGAGGCTGGGCACCACGGCGGCCAGGTCCAGCTCCAGCGTGTCGCTGAAGAGGGGGTCCTGCGCGCCGGCGTCCAGCCACAGGCCCTGCGCCCTGGCGTACGCCTCCGTCAGCGCCACCACGTCATCCGGGCGGCCGGTGAAGCGCAGGTAGTTGCAGCTCTCCTCGTCCACCGGGAAGAAGCCGATGGTGGCGCCGTACTCCGGGGCCATGTTGGCGATGGTGGCGCGGTCCGGCAGCGACAGCCCCTTCAGGCCCTCGCCGTAGAACTCCACGAACTTGCCCACCACGCCCTTCTTGCGGAGCATCTGCGTGACGGTGAGCACCAGGTCCGTGGCCGTGGCGCCCGCGGGCAGCTTGCCGGTGAGCTTGAAGCCCACCACCTGCGGAATCAGCATCGTGATGGGCTGGCCCAGCAGCGCGGCCTCCGCCTCGATGCCGCCCACGCCCCAGCCCACCACGCCCAGGCCGTTGATCATCGTGGTGTGGCTGTCCGTGCCCACCAGCGTGTCCGGGTACACGGTGCTGCCCTGGCGGAACGTCACCTGCGCCAGGTACTCCAGGTTCACCTGGTGGCAGATGCCGATGTCCGGCGGCACCACGCCAAAGCCCTTGAACGCGCTCTGGCCCCAGCGCAGGAACGCGTAGCGCTCGCGGTTGCGCTCGAACTCCAGCTCCGCGTTCTCCTTGAAGGCCGCGGTGGTGGCGAACGCGTCAATCTGCACCGAGTGGTCGATGACCAGGTCCGCCGGGTTGCGCGGGTTGATCCTCGCGGGGTCGCCGCCCATGGCGGCGAGCGCCTCGCGCATGGCGGCCATGTCCACGACGGCGGGCACGCCGGTGAAGTCCTGGAGCAGCACGCGCGCGGGGTGGAAGGAGATCTCGGTCTCCGGGGCCGCCTTGGGGTCCCAGGCGAGCATCTTCTCGATGTGCTCGCGCTTGACGACGCGGCCGTCCTCGTTGCGCAGCAGGTTCTCCAGCAGGACCTTCAGCGAGAACGGGAGGCGGTTGACCGCCGGGTGGGCCTTCGCCAGCGTGGCCAGGCTGAAATAGTCGTAGGTGGCCGAGCCCACCTTGAGCTGGGCCTTGGTGCCGAAACTGTCCGTCATGTGCGTTGCCGTCCTTCCGTGCCGGAATGACGCAACTTCTAGGCGCGTCCCCCCCGGCATGCAAAGGGTTCCTGCACCGCGTTGAAGGCGGTGGACGGTTGGCTGGAACCCTGGCCTTACAGACCTGCTCAGAGCACCTTGCGGAAGAAGTACAGCACGCGCTCCACGGCCTTCTGCCAGAGGGGGCGGCGGCGGAAGGCGGCCAGGTCCACCTCGCGGCAGTCGCCGCAATCCAGGCGGAACGAGTCCTCCAGGTCACGCCCCAGCCGGGGGTCCGCGAAGACGGCGTTGACCTCGTGGTTGAAGGCCAGCGACAGCCGTTCCAGATTGAACGATCCGATGGTGCCCCACACGCCGTCCACCACGGCGGTCTTGGCGTGCAGCACGCCCCGGCGCCACTCGAAGATGCGGATCCCCGCGCCCATCAGCGGCTCGTAGAAGGCGCGCGTCGCGTGCTCGAGGAAGGGGTGGTCGCTCTTGCCGCCGTTGAGCAGCAGACGCACCTCCACGCCCCGCCGGGCCGCGTCCTTGAGCGCGGCCACCATGCGCCGGTCCGGCACGAAGTAGCCCGCGGCGATGAGCACGCTCTTCCGCGCGCGCTGGATGGCGTGCAGGTAGGCGCGGTGGATGCTGCGGCGGCTGGACAACACCGCCAGCCCCACGTCGCCCTTGGGGGGCAGGGCCTCCAGCGTCCGGCCCCCGCCGCGGATGCGCCGGCGCAGCCGGCTCAGGCGGTCGCGGAACATCATCCGCCACGTGGCCAGGAAGCGCCGCTCCAGCGCGTGCACCGCCGGGCCTTCAATCCGCAGCACGTCGTCGCGCCAGGCCACGCCCTGCCCCTCCGGGGCCCAGTGCGCCGCGATGTTCACGCCGCCCGTGAAGGCCACCGTCCCGTCCACCACGAGGATCTTGCGGTGGTCCCGGCGCAGCAGGTGGCGCAGCCCGCGCTGGAGGCTGAAGGGCTTGAACGCCCGCACGTCCACGCCGCGCTGGCGCAGGGACTCGAAGAAGCTCCTGCGGCTGGTCCACGAGCCCACCGCGTCGTAGAGCACCTTCACGTGCACGCCGCGCTCGGCGGCCTCCGCCAGCGCCTGGCCGAAGAGCTCGCCCACCGCGTCGGTGACGAACATGTACGTCTCCAGGCGGATGGAGCGGCGCGCCCGGCGGATGGCCTCCAGCATCTCCGGGTAGGCCTCCACGCCGTCGCGCAGGAGCCGGCACGCATTGCCCTGGAGGGTGTTGTGGCGCCGGGGCAGGTAGTACCGGGCGAGCAGGCGCCGGGACACCCCGGGGCTCCACACCGGGCCGTGCTCGGGCACCAGCCCCTGTGAGCGCGCCGCGGGCGCCCACCCTTCCGTCCGGTCCTCCTCCCCGCCCCGCTCAGGCATCACCCCATTCAGGGTGGGAACGGGGAGGGGGAGCGGCAACCGGGACGGGCCCCACCTGCCTCTCCGGTGGGGTTGCACCGTCCATTAGACGACGGGCTTCGCTACAGCCCGTACTCGATGCGCTTGTTCTCCGCGCGCGTGGCGCACGGCTGGTCGTACTCGGGGAAGTACTCGCGCATGTGATCCAGCGTGGAGGCGGCCTGCTTGAAGTGGCCCTGGTTGTAGTAGCCCTCCACCTCCAGCAGCAGCTTGGAGCAGGTGCGGTCCAGCTCCTGCTGGGCGCGCTTCATGGCCTCCTGGGCCTCGTAGTAGAGGTCCGGCTTGGGGTCCGGGTGGGCCTCCAGCATCAGCCACGCCTCGCGGAACGCCTTCCAGGCCTCGTAGCGGTTGCGCGCCCCGATGTCCGGCGTGTCGAAGTTCTTGCGGCCCTTCTTGAAGGACTCGTTGGCCGTCTGTAGCAGCTGCTGCGTGGACAGCTGCTCGGGGAGGAGCGCGCGCTCCACCCAGACGTTCCAGATGCGCCAGGTGTCCTCGCCGGGCGGGTTGCGGGTGTTGTCGAAGATGATGCGGTTGGGCTCGCCCTTGCGCAGCTGCTGGGGCGGGATCATCAGCTCCAGCGAGCGCTCCTGGCTGGCCAGCGTGTCCGGGGGCACCTTGCCCACGTCCACGCCGTTGACGCTCACCACCACCTCGTCCTTGGAGATGCCCTGGGCCTGGTAGTGGAGGATGACCACCGCGCGCGTCGCGGCGACGAACTCCCACTCGAAGACCTTCATGTCCGGCCGGTTCCAGGTGACACCGTCCCCCAGGCCGAACGAGTCCGTGATGGGCTGGTTGGACAGGCGCACGGGCTCCTCGCCCTTCTGCACCTGGGTCTCGCCGCCCAGCACCAGCCAGTACAGGAGCGCGAAGAGGCCCAGCACCACCACGCCGCCGCCGGCCATCACGCCCGCGCGAACCTTGGAGTTCGCCTCCGCCCAGAACAGGCGCAGGTTGGCCATCAGGCCCGGCGTCTCACGGCGGATGCGGGCGCGCTCGGCCGCGGACAGCCCGCCACCGCTGGAGGCCCCGCCGCCGCGCGGCGTGCGGGCC
>JAFADT010000611.1 GCA_023424585.1 Pseudomonadota bacterium | reverse complement strand
CCTCCGCACCTCCGCGCGCAGGGCGCGGTGCTGCACGGCGCGCTCCAGCACCAGCACCAGCGCGTCCAGGTCGATGGGCTTGGTGATGAAGTCGTAGGCGCCCGCGCGGATGGCGGCCACCGCCGTCTCCAGGCTGCCGAAGGCGGTGACGACCACCACGGGGATGTCCGGCCGGTTGAGCACGATGCGCTCGCACAGCGCCAGGCCGTCCATGCCCGGCATGCGCAGGTCCGTGAGGACGGTGTCGAAGTCCTCGACGGCCAGCCGCTGGAGGGCCTCGTCCGCGGCGGCCACGGCCAGGGGCTGGAAGCCCCGGCGCTGGAGGCCCTTCTCCACCATGGCGCGCATCTCGCGCTCGTCTTCGACAATCAGGATGCGGCCTGGCATGCGTGTGTCCCCGGCGGCAGGTAGATGGAGAAACAACTCCCACGGCCCGGCTCGCTTTTCACGTCAATCCAGCCGCCGTGGTCCCGCACCATCCCATAGGAGACGGACAGCCCGAGCCCCGTCCCCTCGCCCACGTCCTTGGTGGTGAAGAAGGGCTCGAAGACGTGGGGCAGCACGTCCGGCGGGATGCCCGTCCCCTCGTCCTCCACGTCCAGCCGCGCCCAGTCCTGCTCCGGGCCGCCCACGTCCGCGGGCGGGGTGGCGCGCAGCACCTGCGAGCGCACCCGCAGGGTGCCGGGCCGGCTCATGGCGTGCAGGCCGTTCATCACCAGGTTGGTGAGCACCTGCTGGAGCTGCCCCGCGTCCACCTCCACGGTGAAGCCCGGGGGCACCTCCTGGGACAGCGTCACGCCCTTCTTGGTGGCCATGGGCTTGAGCAGGGACAGCGTGCGCTCCGCCAGCAGCGACAGGTCCTCCGGCGCGCGCGAGGGCGTGCGGCGCCGGGCGAAGTCCAGCAGCTGCCGGATGATGCCGGTCATGTGCTGCGCCTGCTGGAAGATGATGCGGGCGCACTCGCCCACCTCGTCGCCCTCCGCCTCGCCGGAGGAGACCATCTTCGCGCGGCCCATGACGACGTTGAGCGGCGTGCCCAGCTCGTGCGCCACGCCGGACGCGAGCTTGCCCACGGTGGTGAGCCGGTCCGCGTGGCGCAGGTGCTCCACCGTGGCCAGCCGCGCCGCCGTCTCCGCCGCCAGCCGCGCCCGCGTCTCCTCCAACTGCTCCCCCATCCGGTTCATGGCCACCGCCAGCGTCGTCAGCTCGTCGCCGCGCTCGCGCCGCAGGGGCACGCGCGCGGTGAGGTCGCCCTCGCCAATCCGCCCCGCCAGGTGCACCAGCTGCTCCACGGGCCGGCCCACCAGCCGGCGGCCCATGGCCATGGCGGCCAGGAGGAAGAAGAAGGACAGCGCCGCCGTGGCGATGAAGGTGCCCAGCACGGTGGCGCGCACGTGCTGCTCCTGCTCGGACAGGGACTCGGTGATTTCAATGGCGCCCATGCGCCGGCCCAGGAACACCGGCGTGTACGAGCGCAGCACGCCCGGGCTGTTGGACGTGTCCATCAGCCAGCCGTCGTTGCCCGCGCGCAGGCTGAGCAGCAGGGCCGGGGGCAGCGCCGGCGCGAAGCCGGAGCCCGGCCCGCCGTCCAGCCACACCCAGCGCAGCCGCACCTGCTCCTGGAAGCGGTTGGCCTGGTTGAGGAGCGTGAGCGCCTCGGACTCGCCCGCGAGCTGCCACGCCTTGCCGATGGAGCCGGCCAGCGTGTGGCCGAGCAGGCGGTGGTCGTGCTGGGTGTCGATCTCCGACCGGGCGAGCTCCCGGTTGACCTGGAACGCCTGGAGGCCGGCCATCACCGCGACGGCGAGCAGCACCAGGGCCAGGGTGAACTTGCGAGCGAGCTTCACGAAAAGGCAACCCCCGGTTCGTGCGTGAGGGGGAAGGAACACACGGACCGGGGAGGTACGCTACGGGTACCGCGGGTGCTGCGTCACGACAGCGTTTGGCTAGTTGCTGCTCGCGCCCTCGGCCGGCGCGGCGGGGGCCTTCTGGGAGGCGCCCTGCTTCGCCTTCTTCGCCTTGGCGCCGGCCTTCGGCTGGGTCTGGGCGGCGGGCGCGCTCTTGGGGGCCTTGGGCGCGGCGGCGAACGCGCCCATGGAGGCGAGGGACAGGGACAGACCGAGGACCAGGGCGGAAGTGCGCTTCATGGGAGAGACTCCGTGTGGGCCCGCGAGAAGTGGGATGCGGGGCCGACCGGGGGCTAGAGCATCGGCCATGCCAACCCACGCCCCCGAGCGGGGCGCCGCCAGGGCGGGGCGGAATGTCCACGCAGGCCTGGGGCACATTGCCCCGGCGGGGGCAGGATGCCCCGGGACCCCGCGGGCACGACGGATCCACGTCCCTTCGAGGCGCGTGGCATGCGCCGTGCTCCTCCGTGCTCAAATGATCCACGCACCTCCACACGAAGGAGCGGCGCCGGCCGCGCGCATCCTGGTGGCCGAGGACGACGACGCGATGCGGGCGATGCTGGTGTACACGCTGCGGCGGGCCGGCTACACGGTGGTGGAGGTGGAGGACGGCTTCGAGCTGGGGGACTACATGGCGATGATGCGGGGCCACGGCGGCACGCTCGCGCCGCCGGACCTCATCGTCAGCGACGTGCGCATGCCGGGGCGCACCGGCCTGGAGGCGCTCGGGCGGCTGCGCGCGCAGGGCGTCACCTGCCCCGTGCTGCTGCTGAGCGCCTTCGCGGACGCGGAGACGCACGCGGAGGCGCTGCGGCTGGGCGCCCGGCGGCTGCTGGACAAGCCGGTGGACCTGGACGTGCTGAAGGCCGCGGTGCGCGACGCGGTGGCGCCCGC
>JAFADT010000615.1 GCA_023424585.1 Pseudomonadota bacterium | reverse complement strand
GTGCCCACGCGCAAGGAGGCGGACGATGCGGACTGGTTCGAAGCCGTCGAGCGTGACGCCCTGGAGCGCGCTCGCGCCGAGCGCACGTACACGGTGCGCGGTGGCGCGGAGCTGCGCGTGGTGCTCGACGTGAGCCCCGCCCTGGTGGCGCTCATCGAGCGCGTCGTGGGGAAGGGGGAGCGCTCGTGAAGACGCTCCAGCTGTTGGTCTGGCTGCTCTGGTATTACGGAGTGGCGGTGGCGGCCACGGAGGCGTGGATTCGGATCTTCCCGAAGGATCCACCCGGGCCGACCTTCGCGGTGGGTTTGACCCTGGGTGTCCTGCTCGCCGTCGCGGTGACGGCCGCGATGGAGCATCGAGGCTGGATCGACGCGCAGGCCCAGTGGCTCGCCAATGCGTGGACCGGGTTGTGTCGGTGGTGGGGGCTGGGGCGCCCCGTGGATCTCCTGCCTGGCGCCGCCGACGCCGAAGAAGCCCATGCGCGTCGGCTGTTGGCGCGC
Organism: Pseudomonadota bacterium; assembly: GCA_023424585.1. Lineage (GTDB taxonomy): Bacteria > Myxococcota > Myxococcia > Myxococcales > Myxococcaceae > Corallococcus. The sequence continues at coordinate 2,224 of JAFADT010000615.1, read as the reverse complement.
GTCATCGGCAGGAAGCCAGTGGACGCCGGGACCTACTGCATCCTCCTGGAGGCGATGCACGAGGCCATCGGCATCACGCACGAATGCGGAAGCCCGGAGGCCACGGACGCCGCCATCATGCGCGCTTTCGCCGACGCCGTTCAGCTCGCCGCGTCCGCCGCTCGGTGACCCATGCTCGGACTCAAGCGAGTGGACTGGACGCCAGCGGAGGACGGGCACGAGGAGCGGATCACCATCCGCGCCGGGGACAACTTCGACAGCGCACGCGACGTCTACATGAGCCCTGCCGACGCGCGTGTCCTGCGGGACGTGCTGGAGGATGTCCTGCGACGCGGCCCCGGCGCGGAGTGGGTGCGGAGCACCGGCCACCCCGCCGATTGCCGGTGCCCCCGCTGCTACTACGACGGAGACATGTGACCCATGGCCTCCGTCCTCGCCGCATTCAAGCTGCCGCGCACGTTCGTCACGTTCGACTTCGAGACGTACTACACGGCGGACTACAGCCTTACGAAGCTCACCACCGAGGCCTACGTCCGTGACATGCGGTTCGAGGTCATCGGTGTCAGCGTGAAGGTGGACGGCCACCCTGCGGTGTGGATGGAGGACGCGGACTTCCGCGCGTGGGCGGGCAAGGTGGACTGGGCGTCCATCGTCCTCCTCGCTCACCACGCGCACTTCGACGGGCTTGTCTTGGCGGAGCGCTACGGTATCCGCCCCGGGTTCTGGCTCGACACGCTCAGCATGAGCCGTGCGCTCCGCGGTCCCGGGCGCGGGAACGATCTCGCTGCGCTGGCCGAAGCGTATGGCGTTGGGCGCAAGGGCCACGAGGTCAAGGACGCGAAGGGGAAGCGGCGTCGAGACTTCACCACTGCGGAGTGGTTGCGCTACGGCGGGTACGCCAACAACGACGTGGAACTGACGCGCGAGATCTACGCGCGGATGCGCCCCCAGTTGCCGGCGTCGGAGCTGCTTCTCATTGACACGACGGTGCGCATGTTCACCGAGCCGTCGTTCACGGCGGACCAGGACGTCCTGACGCGCACGCTCGATGCGGAGCGGCGGAAGAAGCGCGACGTCCTCATCGGCGTGGCGCAGTCGGCGGGCGTCAACATCCCCAGGCACCTGCTCCAGTCCGGGGACGCGGGGGTGGACCAGCAGATCGCCGCGCTCCTCACTGCGACGGCGAAGGTGCTGCGCTCGGATCCGCAGTTCTTCAAGCTGCTGCGCGCGCACGGTGCGGACCCGGGGACGAAGAAGAACAAGAAGGGCGAACAGGTGCCCGCGCTCGCGAAGACGGACCCGGGCATGCGGGCGCTGCTGGAAGGGGACGACGATACCGCACGCGCGCTCGTCGAGGCGCGGCTGACGGTCAAGTCCAACATCGTCGAGACGCGCACCGAGCGCATGATGGCCATCGGCCGGCGGGGGCGGGTGCCCTTCTACCTGAAGTATTGCGGCGCCCACACGCACCGCTGGAGCGGCGGGGACAAGATGAACCCGCAGAACTTCAACCGCGGCGGCGCGCTCCGCAACGCGCTGCTCGCGCCTCCCGGTCACGTCCTGGTGGTGGCCGACTCCAGCCAGATTGAGGCGCGCACGGTGGCGTGGTTCGCGGGCGAAGCCGCCGTGCTGGACACGTTCCGCCGGCTCGACGCGCTCGGCTACGACGAGAAAGGTGAGCCGCGCGGGGACTTCTACAGCGAGCGCGGGAGCGTCTACTTCAGCCGGAAGATCACCAAGAAGACGGACCCCGTCGAGCGCCAGACGTCGAAGTCCATGGAGCTCGGGCTGGGCTTCGGGATGGGGTGGTTCGCGTTCGCCGGCAGCCTCTTGAAAGGCTTCCTCGGCGCGCCCCCGGTGCAGTTCACCGCGGAGCACGCGGAGAAATTCCGGGTCGACCTGCACCGGTTCGAGTTCGAGCCCCTCTGGCGGGGCGGGCCACGCGGCCTGGAAGAGGTGGCGCGCCTCGCGGAGACAGGCGTCCGGCTCCAGACGCCGGGGGAACGCGCGCTGCTCATCCACTGCGCGGTGACACACCACCTGGTGCGGCTGTACCGCACCACCAACGCGCGGATCGCCGGCGTCTGGAAGGTGATGGAGCAACTCCTGTCCATCATGGGCGAGGAGGGCAAAGACGCCGCCCCGCGCGCACGCTTCGGCCCCCTGGAAGTCATCCGCCACGGCCTGCGGAAGCCGAACGGCATGGCGCTCCACTACCCCGGGC
>JAFADT010000604.1 GCA_023424585.1 Pseudomonadota bacterium | reverse complement strand
CTGCCCACGCGGCCGGAGCTACAGCAGGCCTACGTCGCGCCGCGCTCGCCGCTGGAGCGCACGCTCGCGGAGTCCTGGGCGCAGCTCCTGCGCATCGACCGGGTGGGCGCGCACGACAGCTTCTTCGAGCTGGGCGGCAACTCGCTGCTCGCGCTCCAGTGCGTGGCGCGGCTGCGGCAGGCGCACGGGCTGGAGATCCCCATCGTCCAGTTGTTCCAGTCCCCCACGGTGGCGCAGCTCGCGGCGGTGCTGACGGGGGATGCGTCGCGCCCGTCGCTGCGGCAGCAGGTGGAGGCGCGGCAGGCGAGGCGGCGGCGGTCCGGCGGCGGCGCGGAGCCGGTGGCCGTCATCGGCATGGCGGGCCGCTTCCCGGGCGCTCCGGACATCGAGTCGTTCTGGAAGAACCTGGTGGGCGGCGTGGAGTCCGTCACCTCCTTCACGCGCGAGGAGGTGGATCCGTCCGTGCCCGCCGCCGAGCGCGACGCCCCCGAGTACGTGCGGGCGCGCGGCATCCTGGACGGCGTGGAGCTGTTCGACGCGGCCTTCTTCGGCATCACGCCGAAGGAGGCGCAGGTGATGGATCCGCAGCAGCGCCTGTTCCTGGAGACGGCGTGGGAGGCGCTGGAGTCCGCGGGCGTCGTGCCGGAGGCGTACCCTGGCCTCATCGGCGTCTTCGCGGGCACGCACAACAACAGCTACCAGCCGCTGCACGTGCAGCCCCGGCAGGACATCGTGGGCCAGCTGGGCGCCTTCCAGGCGATGGTGGCCAACGAGAAGGACTACGTGGCCACGCGCGTCGCCCACAAGCTGGACCTGCGCGGCCCGGCGCTGTCGCTCAACACGGCGTGCTCCACGTCGCTGGTCGCGGTGGCGCAGGCCTTCTGGGCGCTCCAGACGCACCAGTGCGACGTGGCCCTGGCGGGCGGCGCGTCCGTGACGGTGCCGCAGAAGTCCGGCCACCTGTACCAGGAGGGCGGCATGCTCTCCCTGGACGGGCACTGCCGCCCCTTCGACGCGAAGGCCACCGGCACCCTCTTCAGCGACGGCGTGGGCGCGGTGGTGCTCAAGCGCCTGTCGGACGCGCAGGCGGACGGCGACGTCATCCACGCGGTGCTGCGCGGCGTGGGCATCAACAACGACGGCGCGGCCAAGATGAGCTTCGCGGCGCCGGGCGTGGAGGGACAGGCCGCCGCCATCGCGACGGCGCACGCGAACGCGGGCATCGACCCGCGAACCCTCCGCTACGTGGAAGCGCACGGCACGGCGACGCCGCTGGGCGACCCCATCGAGGTCGAGGCGCTGTCGCAGGCGTTCCGCGCGCACACCGCCGACACGGGCTTCTGCGCCATCGGCTCGGTGAAGAGCAACTTCGGCCACCTCACCGCCGCGGCGGGCGTGGCGGGGCTGCTCAAGACGGTGCTCGCGCTGAAGCACCGCGAGCTGCCGCCGACGCTGCACTTCGAGACGCCCAACCCCAAGATCGACTTCCCGCGCAGCCCCTTCTTCGTCCAGGCGAAGCGCTCCGCGTGGCCGGAGGGCACGGGCCCCCTGCGCGCGGGGGTGAGCTCGTTCGGCGTGGGCGGCACCAACGCGCACGTGGTGCTGGAGGAGGCGCCCGCGCGTCCCGCTTCTGGTCCGTCGAAGCCGCGCCAGCTCCTGACGCTGTCGGCGAAGACGCCCGCGGCCCTGGCGCAGGCGGCGCTGCGGCTGGCCGCGCACCTCCAGGCGCATCCGGAGGACTCGCTCGCGGACGTGGCCCACACGCTGGCCACGGGGCGCAAGGCGTTCCCCTTCCGCCGCGCCGTGGTGGCGGGCACCCATGAGGAGGCCGTGCGAGCGCTGACGGCGGCCGAGCCGGAGGCCTCCGCGCTGGAGTCCACGCCGCCGGTCGCGTTCCTCTTCCCGGGCCAGGGCTCGCAGCACCCGGACATGGCGCACGGGCTGTACCGCCACGCGCCGGCCTTCCGCGCCACGGTGGACGCGTGCGCGGAGGTGCTCAAGCCGCTGCTCGGGCGCGACCTGCGCGAGGTGCTCTTCCCGAAGGACCCGGAGTCGCCCGAGGCCGCGGAGGCGCTGCGCCAGACGTCGTTCGCGCAGGCGGCGCTGTTCACGGTGGAGTACGCGCTCGCGCAGCTCTGGTGGAGCTGGGGCGTGCGGCCAGGGGCGCTCATGGGCCACAGCGTGGGCGAGTTCGTCGCCGCGTGCCTCGCGGGCGTCTTCACGCTGGAGGACGCGCTGCACCTGGTGGCGAAGCGCGGCCAGCTGATGCAGGCGCAGGCGCCGGGCAGCATGCTGTCGGTGCGCCTGTCCGCGGAGGCCGTGGCGCCCCGCCTGGCGGACGGGCTGGCCATCGCGTCGGACAACGGGCCGCGCCTGTGCGTGGTGTCCGGGCCCACGGAGGCCGTGCAGCGGCTGCAAGCCACGCTGGAGGCGGAGGGCACCGCGTGCCGGATGCTCCAGACGTCGCACGCGTTCCACTCGCCGATGATGGACGCCGCGGTGGCGCCCTTCCTGGAGGCGGTGAAGGGCGTGCGCCTGTCCGAGCCGAGCATCCCCATCGTCTCCACGGCGACGGGCACCTGGCTCAAGGCCTCCGAGGCCACGTCCCCCGAGTACTGGGCGCGGCACCTGCGCGACACGGTGCGGTTCTCGCCCGCGCTGCGCACGCTCTGGGACCAGGGCGAGCACCTCCTGCTGGAGGTGGGCCCGCGCGTGACGCTCGCCACGCTGGCGCGGCAGCAGGCCACGGCCGACCAGCGCTCGCGCATCGTCGCCTCCCTGGGCGAGTCCACCGGCGACGCCGCGGACTGGAGCGCCCTCCTGGGCGCCGCGGGGCAGCTCTGGCGCCGGGGCGTGGCCCTGGACTGGGGCGCCTTCCACGCCGGCGAGCAGCGCCAGCGCGTCACCCTTCCCACCTATCCCTTCCAGCGGCAGCGCCACTGGATCGACCTCGAGCGGGCGCCCGTGCTCGCGCCCACTCTCTCCAACGGAGCCTCCGTGAGTCCCGCCCCCGTTCCCCGTGCCGAGCGTCTCGTCCCCACCCTGCGCAACCTGTTCGAGGAGCTGAGCGGCCTGGAACTGGCCGACGCGGATCCGGGCGCGAGCTTCCTGGAGCTGGGGCTCGACTCGCTGGTGCTCACGCAGGCGGCGCTCGCGGTGCAGAAGCAGTTCGGCGTGAAGGTGACGTTCCGGCAGCTCCTGGAGGAGGCCGCGTCGCTGGGGCAGCTCGCCGCGTACCTCGACGGCCGCATGCCCCCGGACGCCGCGCCCGCGCCGGTGGCCGCCGCGCAGCTCACCGCGAACCTCCTCGCGCAGCCGCAGGTCCCCGCGTCCGCGGGCGCCGCGTCCCCGGCCCAGGCGACTCCGGCTGTCGCCGCCGTCCCCGCGCAGCTCGCCTCCGCCGGCGCCGCGTTCCAGGTCCAGGCGCTGGCCGCCCCCGCCGGGAGCCTCCAGGCGGTCGTCGCCCAGCAGCTCTGGCTGATGACCCAGCAGCTCGCGCTGCTCTCCGGTCAGCCCGCGCAAGTGCTGGCCCCGCAGGCCTTCGCCCCCGCTCCCGCCGCGCCGGCT
>JAFADT010000548.1 GCA_023424585.1 Pseudomonadota bacterium | reverse complement strand
TCACGGCGTCCCGGCGCACCTCGCGGCTCAGACGGGTGCGCATGGAGTTCCGGCGCACCTCGCGGCTCAGGATGGAGCCCATGGCGTCTCGGCGCACCTCACGGCTCAGACGGGTGCGCATGGCGTTCCGGCGCACCTCACGGCTCAGGCTGGAGCCCATGGCGTCCCGGCGCACCTCGCGGCTCAGGCGGGCGCGCAGGGCATGCAGCATCCCGTCGGGCACGGAGCAGGTGCGCAGGGCATTCCCGCGCAGGCTGGCGCGATGCCCCCGGGCTCGCCCGCGAGTCCTCCGGTGGCCGCGAAGCCGGTGGCTCCTCCTCCGACGCCGCTCACGTTCCCGGAGGCCCAGGCGGAGCTGGCGCGCAGCTCGGACCGCGAGGACGTGGCGCGCACGGTGCTCCGCTTCGCGATGGGCAAGTGGCGCCGGTGCCTGCTGCTGTCCGTGCAGGGCAACCTCGTCACCGGCTGGCACGGCATGGGGCAGGGCGTGAGCGCCGAAGGCGTCCGCCGCATCGGCGTGCCGCTGCGCGACCAGAGCACCTTCCGCCTCGTGCGCGACCTGCGCTCCCACTACGTCGGTCCGGTGAAGCGCGACGCGGCGATGGGCATGTTCTACCGCCTGCTCGGAGGCGGCTTCCCCTCGACGGCGGTCATCCTGCCGCTGCTCGTGCGCGGCAAGGTGGTCCACCTGCTCTACGTGGACAACGGCGCGGAGCAGTTCACCCCGCCGGACGTGGGCGAGCTGCTCATCCTGTCGCAGGGCGTGGGCCGCTCGTACGAAGCGATGATGCGGCGGCGCAAGAGCGCGTAGCGCCGTCCCGCGCGAAGCTCAATCGTCGCCGGTGGCCCGCGCCGGTTCGCGGGCCAGCACGGGCACCGCGTCCGGACGGTCCCACAGGACGAAGTGGCTGCACCCGTCCAGCTCCACCACGTCGAGCCCCGGCTTCGCGCGCCCGGCGCTCTCCCGCATGGAGGCGGACTCCAGCACCCGGTCCTTCCCCGGAACGAGCACCGTCCCCCGCCGCACGTTGGCGAACAGGGACGCGTCGCGCGTCTGGCTCCAGGCGTCGATGTCCCGCAGGTTGACCATCATCGTGGCCACCCGCTTCGGGTTGAATGGGAAGGCCATGATGAGCTCGCGCTTGCGGGCGTTCTCCAGCGGCCCCCACGCGGCCTGGTTGTGCCGGGCGATGGGCGCGAGCCGCCACAGGGGAATCAGGAACGGCAGCAGCCAGAGCTGCGAGGGCGTCAGGCTCCGGTAGGGGCGGGCCTGCGGGAGCACGGGCGCCTCCAGCACCACCTCCACCCGCTCGAACAGGTCCGGCCGCAGCTTCGCGGCCTCCAGGACCACGGCGCCGCCGCGCGAATGTCCATGGACGCGCACGACGTCCGTCCGGGGCAGGTGCTCCAGGGCCTGCACCAGCACCGCGGCGTCATGGGCGATGGTGCCCTCCGGCTCGGTCGGCACCTGCGCCCAGGGGGCGGACTCCTCGCGCGGGTCGGTGATGGGCAGGTGGTAGTCGCAGCTCGTCAGCAGGATGAGCTGGAGGTCGGGCTCGCCGTAGTGGTGCGTGAAGTAGCGCATGTCCGCCACGAAGCCGTGCATGACGATGACCGTCGCGCGGGGCTGCACGCAGCGACGCTCGGCGATGACGGCCTTGCCCACGTGGTAGACGTGTCCGTCGAAGGGCTCGCTCGCGCGGGGCGGGCCCACCCGGTGCATCAACCACCAGCGCGCGGTGGGCACCAGCACGGCGGCGCCAGCGAGGACTCCAAGAGCGACGAACATGCACTCACCCAGGGCGGGAAGGGCCTCCGTGCCTCGCGGCGGACGGGCCGTGACCTGGCGCGCATCATAAGGGCCGCGCTCGCCTCCTGCTGCTCGAGCGGTGAGGGTGGAAGGCGCCGCGTGCCCCGCCTGACGGCGCCGGGCCTCCGGAGCCGCGTGCACGGGAGGCGCATGACTCTTCAGCCGTCCGGGAAGGCGCGTCGGGTGGGAGCGCCAGGGCTCACGGGTCCACGGGAAGGACCGGGCCGCGCGCGCGAGCCCCGGGAGCCCCGCGCACCACCAGCCTGCGAGCCTGCTGGAACAGCGGCATGGGCGGCTCCTCCGCCACGTACACGCCCCAGTAGTACTCGCCGGGGGCGAGGCCGGGCAGCAGCACCTGCTGCGGGCTGCCCTCGCGCACGAGCACCGGGTGTCGCAGCTCCCGGTCTCGCGCGACCACCAGCCGGTAGCGCGGCGCTCCGCCGGTGGACTGCCACGCGAAGAGCAGGTCCTCGGCGGCCGAGCCATCCGGGGCCTCGTAGCCGTCCCGAGGGGCGACGAGCAGCCCCCGGGGGCGCTGGCGCTCCACGAAGATGCGGCGGGCGAAGCCGGACTCGCCGGGCCGTCCTTCCGCGTCCAGCGCGGACACGCGCCAGACGAACATGCCGGGCTCCGGCGGGGCGAACGTGAAGGCCAGGCCCTCCACCCGCGTGTCCACGATGCGCTGGCGGAAGCCCAGGTCGCGGGCTACCTGCACCTGGTAGCTCCGCGCGCCGTCCAGCGGCTTCCAGCTCAGGGGGACGCGCAGCTCCGGGC
>JAFADT010000395.1 GCA_023424585.1 Pseudomonadota bacterium | reverse complement strand
GAGCCGAGACGCGCTACGACCTGCTCCGCCTGTTCTTCTGATCAGGCCGCCTTCCCTCCGGGACAGCTTCCAAGCCGTTGTCATTGGAGGATGCTGGGAACTCGACTCCGGAGTCCTGCGGGTCGGGGGGGCCGTTGCCCATGGGCAGCGCCAATCACATCCGTCTTGCGAAGCGCAGCCGATCCGCCTGGACCTTCGTCCAAGGACGTCCTGCCCGTGGGTGACGCTCCAGGCTGGGATGACGTGATGCGGGAGTTCCTGCTCGAGTCCCGCGAGCACGTGCAGGGCATCGAGGCGACGGTGCTGGAGCTGGAGGCGCAGCCGGGCTCGCAGCCGCTCCTGGCGCAGCTGTTCCGGGCCCTGCACACCGTGAAGGGCACCTGCGGCTTCCTGGGCTTCACCCGCCTGGAGGCGCTGATGCACGCGGCCGAGGAGATGCTCGGCCTGGCGCGCGACCGGCGCCTGGTGCTGGACCGCGAGCGCGTGTCCACGCTGCTGGCGCTGGCGGACGCGGCGCGCGGGGCGCTGGAGCACATCGAGGCGACGGGGCTGGAGCCCGCGGTGGACCACTCGGCGCTGGTGGCCCGCATGGCGGGCGCGGCGGCCTCCGCGCCGCTGGAGGCGTCAGCGCCGCTGACGCCGCCGGGCGCCCTGCCCTGGCGCGGCGCCGCGACGGGGGTGGACTCCAAGCTGCGCGTGGACGTGGCGCTGCTGGACCGGCTGATGAACCTGATGGGCGAGCTGGTGCTGGCGCGCAACCGCATCCTCCAGTGCGCGGCCTCGCCCACGCCGGGCGCGGAGCTGGTCACCGCGTCGCAGCGGCTGGACGTCGTCACCACGCAGGTGCAGCAGGTGGTGATGAAGACGCGGCTCCAGCCGGTGGGCCAGGTGTGGAACCGCTTCCCCCGGCTGGTGCGCGAGCTGGCGCACGGCTGCGGCAAGCAGGTGCGGCTTCAGCTCCAGGGCGCGGACACGGAGCTGGACAAGACGCTGGTGGAGGCGCTGCATGATCCGCTCACCCACCTGCTGCGCAACGCCGTGGACCACGGCGTGGAGACGCCCGAGGAGCGCCGCGAGGCGGGCAAGCCGCCCGTGGGGTGCCTGACGCTGAGCGCGTCGCACGAGGGCGGGCTGGTGCACCTGGGCATGTCCGACGACGGCGCGGGCATCGACGTGCAGCGCGTGCGGCAGGTCGCGGTGCAGCGGGGCCTGCTCACGGCCGAGCAGGCGGCGCGGCTGTCGGACGCGGACGCGCAGCTGCTCATCTTCATGCCGGGCTTCAGCACCGCGGAGCGCGTCACGTCGCTGTCCGGCCGGGGCGTGGGCATGGACGTGGTGCGCACGCAGGTGGACCGCATCGGTGGCACCGTGGAGGTGCACAGCCGGCCCGGCCAGGGCACGACCTTCACCCTGAAGATCCCCCTCACGCTGGCCATCATCCCGGCGCTGCTCGTCACCTGCCGGGGGGACCGCTATGCGCTGCCGCAGGCCTCGCTGCGGGAGGTGGTGTTCCTGGAGCCGGAGCAGGCCCGGAGGGACATCACCCGCCTCCAGGGCGCGTGCGTCCTGCGGTTGCGCGGTGAGCTGCTGCCGCTGGTGGTGCTCGCCGCCGAGCTGGGCGTGGGGCCCCCGACGCCGGAGCTGGACGCGGGCGCCACCCTCGTCGTGCTGCAGGCCGGCGAGCGCACCTTCGGGCTGTGGGTGGACGCCATCCACGACACGGAGGAGATCGTCGTCAAGCCGCTGTGGAAGCACCTGAAGGGGCTGGCCTGCTACGCGGGCGCGACGGTGCTGGGCGACGGGCGCGTGGCGCTCATCCTGGACGCCATGGGCCTGGGCCGCCGCGTGGGCACCGACACCGAGGCGCGGGAGCAGCGCGTCGCTCCGGAGGCCGCGCCAGAGGCGCCGCCAGCGGAGAACCGGGAGCGGGTGCTGCTGTGCCGCACCGGCGCGGAGGGCCGCGTGGCCATCCCGCTGTCGCGCGTGGCGCGGCTGGAGGAGCTGCCCGCGTCGGACGTGGAGCGGCTGAGCGGGGGCATGGAGCTGGCGCGCTACCACGGGCAGCTGCTGCCGCTGGTGCGCGTGGCCTCCATGCTGGAGGCGAGGCCCGGCGCGGCGGGGCAGCTCGCGCGGGACGTGCGGCTCGCGCTGGGGGAGTCGCTGTCCGTCGTCGTCACCACGCACGCGGACACGCGTGTGGGCCTGGTGGTGGACGCCATCCTCGACGTCGCGGAGGTGGAGCTCGCGCTCCAGCGGGAGACGCGCCGTCCCGGCGTGCTGGGCTCCATGGTGGTGCAGTCCCGGGCCACCGAGTTCCTGGACGTGGAGGGCACCGTGCGCGCCGTGCACCCGGAGCTGCTGACGGGCGGTGCGCCATGAGCGGCCTCCGCCAGCTGTGCTCGTTCCAGGTGGGCAACCACCTGTTCGGCCTGGACATCGAGCGCGTGCAGGAGATCCTGTCGCCGCCTCCGCTGACGCGCGTGCCCGGCGCGCCGCCGGAGGTCGCGGGGCTGCTCAACCTGCGCGGGCAGATCGTCCCCGCCATCGACCTGCGCCGCCGCCTGGACCTGCCCGAGGGCACGGCCCCCGCGGACGCGCCCCACGTCGTCCTGCGCGGCGACGAAGGCGCGGTGAGCCTCCGCGTGGATGCGATTGGCGACATCCTCCCCTTCGAGCCGTCGGACCTGGCGCCGCTGCCGGACAACCTGCGCGGGCCCCTGCGCTCGCTGCTGCTGGGCGTCCACGCGCTGCCGGACCGGCTGCTGCTCGTGCTGTCCGCGGACGCGGTGGTCGACGGGCTTGGGCCCGCGGCCAGCGCTCCCGCCTCCGCTTCCTTCCCCGTGCATTCCCAGGAGTCCCGCTGATGGCCCGCCCGACCGTGCCCGCCGTAAGAAGCCCTCTCTTCCAACGCCTGGGCGGCAAGGCCGTCCTGACGGCCGCCGTGCAGAAGCTCTACGCGCGGGTGATGACGGACGCGCTGCTCAAGCCCTACTTCCGCCGCGCGGACCTGGTCGCGGTGCAGCGCCAGATGGTCGCGTTCCTCACCCAGCACCTGGGCGGTCCCGCCCTGTATCGCGGCCGGTCCATGCGCGACGTCCACGCTCGCATGGGGCTCGAACCCCACCACTTCGAGCGCGTCGCCGAGCACCTGGCCGCCGTGCTGGATGCGCTGGACATCCCGGGCCCCGTCGCCCGCGAGG
>JAFADT010000356.1 GCA_023424585.1 Pseudomonadota bacterium | reverse complement strand
CATACTGTTGGTCCGACGCGCCGGGCGCACGCGGCGCGCTCTCAAGGTAGACCTCTTCCGAGTAACGGAGGTCCGAAGCGGCCGGCATCCGCGGCGCGCGCTCCAGGTACTCCTCTTCTACATAGCGCTGATCCGAAGCGCCCGGCGCACGCGGCTCGCCCCGCGAGGAGGCCACCTCCGAGTAGCGCAGGTCCGAGGCGCCGGGGACGCGCGGCACAGCGCCATGCTTCTCGGTGCGCTCGCGGTGGACCTCCGGCACGTCCACCAGGCCGGCGCTCCCCGGCAGTTGCACCCGACGCCAGGTGACGTACTCGCGCTCCTCCACCTGGGGCACGCGCGCGGACGCCGACGCGGGGACCGCCTCCGCGCGCAGCCGGTCCACCACCGGCGGAGGCGGCATGCGCAGGAACCTGATGGACGTGTCCGCCGACGGCCCCGCGGGCGGCAGCGTGGCCCGATTGGAGGAATGGCCGATGCGGCGCGACCGGCCATCCGCACCGACGAAGTGCGCCTCCACCCGGTACGTGCGCCCGGGTGTCATGCCCTGCAGATAGAAGCTGCGCGACTCCAGCGCGAAGTCCACCTCGCGCGACACGCCCTCGCCCTCGAACACCTTCAGCACCGCGCGCGGCGCCGGCAGGTCGTCCAGCGCCCGGCTCCGGCTCGCATCGCTGAAGTCCCAGAAGACGAAGAGCGTGTGCGGATCCCTCGCGAGCAGCACCATCGCGTCGTCGTGGTAGTCCAGGGGCAGCGTGCCCAGGCGCTCGTCGCGCTCGGGCGATGCGTCCGCCGGTGGGAGGCGCGGCGCCTGCTCCTCCAGGAGATGGTGGCGGCGCGCTTCCTCCTCCCCCGCCATCTTCGTCACGAAGAACCCCTCCATCAGGGGCTCGGCGGCGTGCGGTGGCTCGGGCGGCGTGGCGGGCACCTCGTCCTTGGGGGAGCTCGACGGGCGCGGCGTGGGCGCCAGCGACACCGTGTCCTCATCCTCGGGCTCGCGGCGCGGCTTCGCGCGCGCGGGGAACGTCACCACCTTCGCGGGCCGCGTCCTGGGGCCAGCGCCGGGCTCCGTGATGGGCTCCTCGGAAAGTTCTCGTGCCTGCGGCGCGGCGGCCTCGGGCGGACGGAGGGGCACGGACTCGGACGCCGGTTCCGGAGCGGGACGGGGAGGCGCCCGGCCGGAGTCCAGGGTCCGCTCCTCGCCGCCCAGGTCACCGGAGCCGCGCCGGGACGTCGCCAGCCCGGCCATGCGCGCGAGCCGCCCCAGGGCGGGAATGCGCTCGGCCAGGGAGGAGACCAGCTCCCGCCCGCGGGACGCGCCAGCCCCTTCCCGGAGGATTCTCCGGGCCAGCTGCCGCAGGTAGCTCACGGTGATGCCCTTCCGCTCATCCATGGACACCTCGCCTCGTTATGACGCGGCATACAGGGGGTCAACGCATCCGTCACGGGATGTGTTGTTCCGCCGACCCCCTTCTTTCCTTCACGCCCGATGACACCTCCCCCCTGTCCAAGTATCCTGCGACCGCTTGAGTGACCTGCCCAGACTTCTCCTGTGCAGCTTCGACGTCATCCCCGGCCCGTCTGGCTCCTCACGCCGACTGACCGAGTATCTGAAGGCTTTGCCTGATCGCTTCTCGGTGGTGGTGCTGTCGGCGAAGACGCCGGACCACTCCCATATCGAGAAGTACCAGGGCGCCCGGCTGCTCCGCGTCCCGGTAGGCTCCGGGGACCTGGCATCGCGCATCCAATCCTTCGAACGGGCCGTGCGTCGGCAGCTGGAGAGCGAGGACTACGCGCTCGCCCACTTCACGGACCCCTTCGGCGGCTACGCGCTCTGCGAGCTGAAGGCGGACTACGGCTACCGCCTCATCTACGAGGCCCAGACGTTCCCCTCGCAGGAGCTGCGCTACACCCATCCGCAGACGGACGGGGACCGCCGCTTCCTGTCGAAGATCCGCCGGCAGGAGCTGTTCTGCCTGATGAACGCGGACCTCGTCGTCACCGGCTCGCAGACGACGCGCGCGTACATCCAGGGGCTGGGCGCGGCGGAGGACCAGCTGCGCACGCTTCGCGCGCCCGTGGACCTGAAGCCGTACGACCCGGAGGTGCTCGGCGCCCCGGACGGTTCGCCCCTGCGCATGATGTACCTGGGCAGCCACGTGGGCTGGCAGGGCCTGCCCACCCTGCTGCGCGCCACCGCGCTCGCGGCCCAGCAGGTGGACGTGCGCCTGACGCTGGTGGGCGCGCACCACCCGGACTGGAAGCCCCACCTGGAGGACCTGGTCAAGGACCTGGGTATCAAGGAGAAGGTCGACTTCCAGCCGCCCGTGTCCCACGACGACCTGGTCAAGGTGCTGGCGCTGGCGGACGTGGGCGTGCTCCCGCTGGACGACTCGGAGCGCAACCGGATCCAGGGCGGACCGCTGGCCAAGGTCTCTGAGTACCTGGCCGCCGGCCGGCCGGTCATCGCCGCGGACCTGCCCGTCACGCGCGAGCTGATCCCGAAGGACGCGGCCGTCTTCTTCCCCCCGGGCGACAGCCGCGCCCTCTCCGAGCGCATCCTGGACCTCGCGCGCGACGTGCCCCGCCGCATCGCGCTGGGCAAGGCCGGCCGCGCGTTCGCGGAGCAGGTGCTGGACGCGGGCCTCATCCGGGGCCAGCTGCTGGACCTCTACGACTCGCTCCTGGAGAAGCGGGGCCACGTGCCGGTGGAGGCCGCCAGCGAGCCGCCCGACGTCACGATGACGGGCACGCCCACCAACCGGCTCGCGAGCCTGGGCATGCCGGAGGCGTCCAAGCCCGCCCCCGCGCCCAGGCCGCCCGCGAAGCCCGCCGCACAGGCCACGTCCGACGCCGCGTCCCCTGCCACCAAGGAGAACGGGGAGGACCTGCCCCTGGTGATGGGCATGGCCCTGGAGGACGGCATGGACACGCGGCTCGTCAAGACCGAGCCGGACATGCGGCCCGACGAAGTCCCCATGGTCCTGGGC
>JAFADT010000346.1 GCA_023424585.1 Pseudomonadota bacterium | reverse complement strand
GGGCTCAAGCCGGGCCGCACCGCCGTGGAGACGGACCTGGCGGCCCCGTCGGGGCGCGGCGGGGCGGAGGCGACGATGCTCGCGCTGGCCTCTCGCGGCGTGCGCACGGCCATCGTGCGGCTCTCGCCGTCGGTCCACGGCAAGGGGGACCATGGCTTCGTGCCGCACCTGATCGCGTCCGCGCGGCGGACGGGCGTGGCGGCCTACGTGGGCGAGGGCGCGAACCGCTGGCCCGCGGTGCACCGGCACGACGCGGCCCGGCTCTTCCGGCTCGCGCTGGAGCGGGCGCCCGCGGGGTCGAGGCTCCACGCCGTCCACGACGAGGGCGTGCCCGCGCGGGACATCGCGGCCGTCATTGGACGCCGGCTGGGCGTGCCGGTCGCCTCGAAGACGCCGGGAGAGGCGGGCGACTTCCTCGGCTTCCTGGGGACGCTCTTCGCGCTCGATGCCCCCGCGTCGAGCGCCCTCACGCGGGAGCAGCTCGGCTGGCGGCCCGAAGGGCCTGGGCTCCTGGCGGACCTGGACGACGAGCACTACTTCGCGGCGGACGCTGGCACGAAGCTGTGAGCGCGGGGGAGGGCCGGGAGCCGGGGGCGCGGCGTTGCACCCCGGAACAGCCCAGCCCGCGGGCTCCCGGTGGCTCGCGGCCATCATCGTCGCGATGGAGTCGGGGCCCGTGGCGGTCTCCGCGGACACGTCACCCGTGAGCGGAAGCCCACCTCCAATCGTGCCGGGCCATCACCCCGGCGGCAGCTTCGCGAGGACGCGATGCAGGTCATCCCGCAGGCTGCTCGCGTCCTTCCAGCGGGGCCGCGCGGTGGCCACGGCTTCGATGAGGGACAGCCCCTGCTGGAGGTGGGCACGCGCGTCCGGACCGGAGCCGGCCACGCCCCAGTCACGCAGCAGCGTGCCGTAGGCCAGGCGCGCATCCAGGTTTCCGGGCTCCAGCTCCAGCGCCTTCTGGAAGTCGCTCGCCGCGGCCTGGAAGGACGCGTCTGGCTTCAGGCCACGGCGAGCCTCGTCGCGTGCCTGGAGCGCCCTCGCTTCGCCCCGCCAGCGCCACGCCTGCGCGAGAGATGGGTTGAGCTTCAGCGCCCGCTCCAGCGCCTCTGTGGCCTGGGTGAGCGCCGGTCCCGCGTCCTTTCCATGTCGCTGTGCATACGCCGCGACGGTGTGGTGCACCTGGCCCATGCTGGCCCATGGCTCGGCGAGCCCCGGCAGCAACGCGGTGGCCTGTTGGAGCTCGTCCAGGGCCTCCTTCGCGCTCGCCGTGGGGTCCTGGTCGCGCGCCAGTCGCCAGCTCGCGCGCCACATGCGCACCTCGCCCACGTTGTTGTGCGCGAAGCCCACCCTGGGCGCGATGGCGATGGCCTGCTGGAAGGCCCGCTCCGCCTGCTCCAGCAGCGGCTCCGGCGAGTCTCCCCGGTCCCACGCCTCACGGGCCTGGTCGAGCAGGACGGTGCCCACGCCGTTCTGGAGCGGAGGCAGCTTCGGGTTGATGGCGATGCCACGGCGGTAGGCCTCCAGCGCGTGCGCGAGCCCCGGCCCCGCGTCGCCGCCCTGGTCGCGCAGGCGCAGGGCGAGCGCTCGGTGCACCTCCGCCAGGTAGAACCACGCGACGACATGGCCCGGGTCGAGCGTGCTCGCGCGCTCCAGCGCCGCCCGGGCCTCCTCCAGGTCCGCGTCCTTCGACGGCGCGCGCGGATGGTTGGCGCGGTTCACGTAGGCCGTGCCCAGGTTGATCCACGCGTCCGGCCGCTTCGCGTCCAGCGCCAACGCCCGCCGGTAGGCCGCGATGGCCTGCTGCCGGAACGGCAGGGAGTCTCCTCCGCGCCCGTCCTCCGAGTCCGCCCACACCTTGAAGACCAGCCCCAGGTCCAGGTGGAAGTCGTAGTCGCGCGCGGCCTCGGGGATGGCCTCGAAGGCGGCGACCGCGGCGCGCAGCTGCTCGCGCGGATCCTCGTTCCGCTCCTGCCGGTAGCGGGCCCACTGCCACCAGCCCATGGCCAGCGCGTGGCGCGCCTCCACCTTCCCGGGAGCCAGCCGCAGCGCCTCCTTCGCCGCGTCGAGCGTGCGCGCGAGGAGCGGCTCCAGGTCGCCTCCGCTGCTGAGGCTCGCCTGGGCATAGCGCCGGTGGAGCCGGGCCTCCAGCACCCAGGTGTCCGCTTCCTCGGGCGCCGCCGTGCGCGCGCGTGACACGGCCTCCATCCCTCGCGTGTACGCGGGCAGCACGGCTCCCTGGCCGGACAGCTCCAGGAGCAGGGCCTCCTGCTCCAGCTCCGCCCGAGCGCGGTGCACGGCGGGCACGCTGCGGCCGATGTCCGCCGCGGCTTCATAGGCCCGGCGCCCGGCCTCCAGGTCGTCCCGGGCCGCGTCGCGCTCGCTCGCCAGGGCGTGGCGCACGGCGCGGGCGAGCAGGATGTCCCCTCGGAGCAGCGGCGCTTCATGGAACCACGGCAGCCGCGTGCCCAGCGCGTCCAGCGACCTCAGCGCGTCCTCGAAGCGCTCCTGGTGGAAGGCGCGGAGGGCCTCCGCGTATTCAGGCGCGGGCACCTC
>JAFADT010000162.1 GCA_023424585.1 Pseudomonadota bacterium | reverse complement strand
CCGGGCCAGGATCCGGGTCCCGGCGCGCATGTCGTCCGGACGTACACCGCCAAAGCCGAAGATGAGACCGGACTCCCTGCGTCGGCCGAGGAAGTAATCGGACAGGGCGGCGACCTCCACGCCCTGCCGTGCCGCTTCATCGCGGACGCGCAGGTCGGACAGCGGCGCGGGAAGGAACGCGCGCACCTGCATGCCGGTGTCACAGGGACGAGGCGCGAGGACGCCCGCGCAGTCTGCATGCAGGGCTTCGAGCAGTGCCTCGCCGCGCTCCCGATAGGCCGCGCGCATGCGGCGCAGGTGGCGGGCGAAGTGGCCCTCCGCGAGGAACACGGCGAGCGCGGCCTGCTCCAGCGAGGAAGCAGGCGCGGACGCGGACGCGCGCGCGGCGGAGACAACGTCCACGAGCGAAGGCGGCACGACGAGGAAGCCCAGGCGCAGGCCGGGGAACATCGACTTGCTGAACGTGCCCACGTAGACCACGCAGCCGGCGTCATCGAGCCCCTGGAGCGCGGTGAGGGGACGGCCACGGTGACGGAACTCGCTGTCGTAGTCGTCCTCGATGATCAACGAACGTGTGCGTTCAGCCCACTGGAGCAGCGCCATCCGCCGCGCCAGGCTCAGCGTGACGCCCAGCGGGTACTGGTGCGAGGGAGCCACCAACGCAACCCGGGCCCGAGGCGCATGAGCCAGGCCCGCGCCCACGTCGAGTCCGTCCCCGTCCACCGGGACGGGCACCGGCCGTCCTCCAGCGGAGCGCACGGCGCGACGGGCGCCGGGATAGCCAGGGTCCTCCACCCAGACGGGGTCCCCCGGATTCAGCGCGAGCCGGAGGACCTCATCGAAGGCCTGCTGGGTGCCCGCGGTGATGAAGACCTGCTCCGAGGAGCAGCGCACGCCCCGCGACACGGACACATGCGTGGCGATGGCTTCACGCAGTGTCGCATGGCCCGAAGGGTCACCCCCGTCGAGCAACCCCGTGCTCGCGCGAGCGTGAACGCGAGACACGGTGCGGGCCCAGAGCGCGGTGGGGAACAGGTCCAGCGCGGGGACACCCGGCCGGAACGCGCGAGGCGCGGCCCCCAGGCGCGGAGCCCCCACCGGTGAGCGCCTCAACGCCCGCGTGGCGGCAGCAAGCCGAGGCCCCCGCGAAGCCCCCTGCCTCCGTCCGATGCTCGCTGCGCGTGCGGCGCCGGTGAGCCCGGGCTCACGGCTCCGCTCTCCGGTGAGCAGGGGCAGCTCGGGCGCGACGCGCGTGCAGGAGCCCGCGCGGGCCACGAGGTAGCCCTCCGCCGTGAGCGCATCCAGGGCCTGGAGGACGGTGCTCCGGGCCACGTCCAGCTCGGCGGCGAGTTGGCGGGACGAGGGAAGCCGCAGCCCGGGCGCCAGCGCTCCCGAGAGGATTCGCGCACGGATGCCCTCGAAGAGCTGCTCATGGAGCGGCGTGGAGCTCCGCGAATCAAGCCGCAGGAGGAGCGAGGACGCGACGCCGGTGGAGGTCTTCAACTGGTATGGCCGATTCAGCGGGAAGTGGACTTCATGACCCTACCAGTTTCCTGGCAAGGATGGCCTCCGCACCCGCACCCCGGAAGCCTCCCATGTCGTCCCTGTCTCCCTGCTGCTCGGTCCTCGAACTGCGCCAGTACACGCTGCATCCCGGCCAGCGGGACGTCCTCATCTCGCTCTTCGAGCGGGCCTTCATCGAGTCGCAGGAGGCCACGGGGATGCACCTCATCGGTCAGTTCCGCGATGAGGACCGTCCGGACCGGTACGTGTGGATGCGAGGCTTTCGCGACATGGCGTCGCGGCGCGAAGCCCTGAGCGCGTTCTACGGCGGCCCCGTGTGGAAGGAGCACCGGAGCGCGGCGAACGCGACCATGCGGGACTCCG
This sequence comes from Pseudomonadota bacterium, assembly GCA_023424585.1. GTDB lineage: Bacteria > Myxococcota > Myxococcia > Myxococcales > Myxococcaceae > Corallococcus. The sequence continues at coordinate 1,762 of JAFADT010000162.1, read as the reverse complement.
ACAACGTCCTGCTCCTGCGCCCGATTGCGCGCCTCGCGCATCCCGCCACGCCCCGGCCACCGCCCGGTACGGACGCGCGGCCCGGATCGCGGGTGGAGGTGACGCTCTGCTACCTGAAGGCCCCGGCCGATGACGCCCTCACGGCCCGATTCGAGCACCACGCGCGCCCGGCGCTCACGGCGCTGGGCGCACCGCCGAGAGCCCTGTTCCAGACCGAGCACGCGGAGAACACCTTCCCCGCCCTGCCCGTGCGCACGGGCGAGCACGTCTTCGCCTGGCTCACCGTGTTCCCGGATGCGGGACACCACCGCGAGCACCTCCGACGCCGAGCCACTTCACCGGCCTGGGTGGAGCCGCTCCAGCCGTGGCTGAGCGCGCCGCTCGAACACCTGACGCTTGCCCCCACCGCGCGGTCCGAGCTGCGCTGACCCCCTCCCCGAAAGGCTCCGCTCCATGAAGCCCCTTCCCCCACTGCCCACGGGCGACGTGCACGACTTCGACTTCCTCATGGGCGAGTGGACGTGCGTGAACCGGAAGCTCAAGCAACGGCTGGCCGGCAGCGACGACTGGGACGTGTTCACGTCCAGGATGCGCTGCCAACCCCACCTGGGCGGCCTGTCCAACGTCGAGGAGACCGTCTTCGAGCGGGGCTTCTCCGGCATGGCGCTGCGCCTGTTCGACGCACGGGAGCGCCGCTGGTCCATCCACTGGATCGACAGCCTCCACGCGGTGCTCCAGCCGCCCGTGCACGGAGGCTTCACCGGCGACCACGGCCGCTTCTACGGCGAGGACACCGAAGGAGGCCGCCCGGTCCAGGTCGCGTTCCACTGGACCCGCCTGGGCCAGGAGCGGGCACGGTGGGAGCAGGCCTTCTCGCTCGACGGAGAGACCTGGGAGACCAACTGGGTGATGGAGTTCACCCGCGTGCCGGCCACTCCCGGCGCGACGCGGTAGCGGCTCGCGGGATTATGAACGGACCGGCACGGAATCGGTTCGACAGCGCGTGGCACCTCGGGAACCATCCGCGCTCCGCCGCCCGCCGCCTGAAGGCGGGCCGCGCTCCGGAGCCTCCCGATGAAGCCCCATGTCATCTGCCACATGATCTCGTCCATCGACGGGCGCATCGTCGTCAAGCATTGGCCCGACACGGCGTCGATGCGCGGCGAATACGAGCGCGCCGCAGACACCTTCGACGCGGACGCCTGGATGTGCGGCCGCATCACCATGGAGGACTTCGCCGCGGAAGGGGACGTGTCCAAGCCCGCCCCCGCGTCGCCCCTGCCCCGCACGGACTTCGTCGCGCGCAAGGACGCGGAGTCCTACGCCATCGCGCTGGATGCCCACGGCAAGCTGAGCTGGGAGTCCGGCGCCATCGACGATGATCACCTCGTCGTCGTGCTCGCCGAGTCCGTCCCCGACGCGCACCTCGCCCACCTGCGCGAGCGCGGCGTCTCCTATGTCTTCGGCGGCAAGCAGGACATCGACTTCGCCCGCGTGCTGGAGAAGCTCGGAGACACCTTCAGCATCAAGACCTTGCTGCTGGAGGGCGGGGGCGGCATCAACGGCTCGTTCCTCGCGGCGGGCCTCATCGACGAGGTGAGCCTGCTCGTGCACCCCACCGCCGACGGTCTGCCCGGGACTCCAACCCTCTTCGACCGTCCTGAGGGCTCCACCGGCGCGGGCGCGGCGCTGGAGCTCACCCATGTGGAGCGCCGCGACTCCGGCATCGTGTGGCTCAAGTACCGCGTGCGCCGCTGAGCCC
>JAFADT010000123.1 GCA_023424585.1 Pseudomonadota bacterium | reverse complement strand
CCTCTTCGGCCAGACGCGCCTCTTCTTCTGCACGAAGGCGGGCCTCTTCAGCGAGGCGAGCCTCCTCAATCGCGCGGAGACGAGCCTCTTCCGCGAGACGAGCCTCCTCCGCAAGGCGAGCTTCCTCGATCGCCCGGAGACGAGCCTCCTCCGCGAGACGGGCCTCCTCCGCAAGGCGAGCTTCCTCCTCGGCACGAAGACGGGCCTCCTCGGCCAGCCGCGCCTCTTCCGCGAGTCGCTCCGCTTCAAGCCGCGCAAGCTCCGCCAGTCGAGCCTCTTCCGCGAGTCGCTCGGCCTCGATGCGCGCCAGCTCCGCCAGCCGCGCCTCCTCCGCCAGCCGAGCCTCTTCGGCGATCCGCTCCGCCTCCAGCCGCGCCAGCTCCGCCAGCCGCGCCTCTTCCGCGCGCCGTTCCGCCTCCTCGCGCCGGCGCGCCTCCTCGATGGCCCAGGCCTCCTCCTCCGCCTGCCGCAGCTCCTCCTCGCGCCGCAGCCGCTCGCGCTCCTCCCACTCCTCCACCGACAGGGCCTCGATGCGGCCCTCGCGCTCCAGCACCCGCAGCAGCGCCTGCTGCGCCCCCGTCAGCGACTCCGGCTGGCGGAACGCCCCCAGCGTCTCCAACAGGCCCCGCTCCGACGCATCCGTCAGCCACGGCTCACACGCCGCCACGTCCGGACAGCGGTACACCCTCGCGGACACGGGCTCGCTCGGCGCTGGCTCCAGCGCCGCGCACACCACGCGCACGCCCGCGATGGGCGCGAAATCCCCCGCCGCCTCCACCGCCTCCGCCTCGAAGTCCGCGCGCTCCGCCAGCTCGCTCAGCCGGCGCACCTGCGCCAGCACCTGCTGCTCGTGCACCACCGCCGGCCGCAGCCCGCCGTCCTCCAGCAGCTCCTCGTCCGGCGCCGCCGCCCCGCCCCGCGCCCAGAGCGCGTCCAGGGCGTCCACGTTCAACAACCCGCTCTGGAGCAGCGCCTGCGCGGGCGTCTGGTACCCGAACCCCAGCTTCGCGCCCACGAGGTCGCCCTCGCGCAGCCACAGCGCGGACTCGCGTCCGCCGGCGTGCAGCGTCAGCCGGCCGGTGGCTCGGGACTTGTGGGCGACGTACAGCGCTTCGGCGACCTGCGAGGCGGACATTCGGCCACGGAGTGTAGCCCGTCCCGCTCGCCCCTCAATTCGACGGCGGCGCCTGCCTGCCCGCTGTCCCCAGCAGCACCTGACGCAGCGCCTCGTAGGCGCCAATCCCCACCGACGTCGAAAGATTCAAGCTCCGGCGCTCCGGCAGCATCGGGATGGTCACCGGCGTCCCCGTCCCCCCCTCCATCACCTCCGGCAGCAGCCCCGTCACCTCCGAGCCGAACACCAGGTGGTCCCCCGGCTCGAACCGCGCCGCGTACAGCGACGTCTCCGCCCGGGCGGAGAACAGCCACCGCCGGGCCTGGGGGTGCTCCGCCACGTAGGCGCCATAGGTCGGGTACAGCTTCAGGAACACCTTGTCCCAGTAGTCCAGCCCGGCCCGCTTCAGGTGCCGGTCGTCGATGGAGAACCCCAGGGGCTCCACCAGGATGAGCCGGCACCCCGTCACCGCGCACAGCCGGGCCACGTTGCCGGTGTTGGGCGGAATCTGGGGCGACACGAGGACCAGGTGCAGGGGGGACGCCAGCGGCTCAAGCATGGGATAGAACACCGGACATGCACTGGAGGGTGACCAACGAAACGCGGCAGCGGCTGCTCGCGGACCGCGCCGAACGCGCCGAGTCCTTCGTCCAGCGCTTCCAGGGACTCATGGGCCGCGCCTCGCTGCCCATGGGGGGTGGGATGCACATCGACCCCTGCAACTCCATCCACACCTTCTTCATGCGCATCCCCATCGACGTCGCCTTCCTGGACGCGGAAGGGCGCATCGTCAAGCAACTGTCCGCCATGCCGCCCTGGCGCGCCTCGGCCATCTACTTCAAGGCCCGCTCCGTCCTGGAGCTGCCCGCCGGCGTCCTCCTGGCCAGCGGCACCCAGGAGGGCGACCGCCTGGTCTTCACCCCCGAGGAAGCCCCGGCCGCCTAGGAGGCCCGGAGGCGGGGGCCCGTCCCCCGACCCGCACCCGGAGGGTGGACCGCTGGGACAGGCGCGAGCTTTTTGACCCCTTTTGGAGCGCTTTGTTAACGTCGCGCCCCGATTTTCACGCCTCTCCCCGGAAGAGTCCCTTCGCATGCGCATCGAGGTCGCCGGCAGCACCCACGTCGGGATGAAGCGGAACCACAACGAGGACAACTACCTCGTGCTCACCGAGGAGAACCTCGTGTGCGTGGCGGACGGCATGGGCGGCCACTCGTCCGGGGAGATCGCCAGCCGCATCGCCGTGGACGAGCTGGGTGAGTTCTTCCGCCTCACGTCCAAGGACCAGGACGCCACCTGGCCCTTCAAGATGGACAAGCAGCGCAACTACGACGAGAACCGCCTGGCCACCGGCATCAAGCTGGCGAACGCGCGCATCTTCGAGCGCGCCACGGCGGACTCCAAGTACAAGGGCATGGGCACCACCATCGTGTCCGTGCACTTCGCGGAGAACGCGGCCTACGTGGGCCACGTGGGCGACAGCCGCGTGTACTTCTTCCGCGGCGGCATCCTCCAGCAGGTGACCGAGGACCACTCGCTGCTCAACGACTACCTCAAGGCGAAGAAGCTCACGCAGGAGGAGATCGAGAACTTCCCCCACAAGAACGTCATCGTCCGCGCGCTGGGCATGAAGGAGCAGGTCCAGGTGGACGTCTCGCGCGTGGATCCGCTGGAGAACGACGTCTTCCTGCTGTGCTCGGACGGCCTGAGCGGCATGATCACCGACGCGCAGATGCAGGACATCCTGTCGCGCACGCCAGAGCTGGAGAAGGCGTGCGGCCAGCTCATCGACCTGGCCAACGCGGCGGGCGGCAACGACAACGTCACCTGCGTGCTCGCGCGCTACCACGCCGCCTGAGGCGCCCGTCCCCTCCGGACGCGTGAGGGCCCGTGCTCCCCTGGGGAGCGCGGGCCTTCGTCTTGAGGAGGCCCCCGCGTCGGTCGCGACGCGCGGCTCGGCCCCGCGTGGAGGTGGACCCGGTCAGGCCCCGAGCCCCGGGTGGGCTCAGCGTCCGCCCAGCGGCGCGGGCACCCGGTGCGAGCCCCACGCGAGCACCTCGGTGAGCGCTTCACCGGGGGACACCCGCGTCTCCTCGAAC